>JAAFHO010000679.1 GCA_013297575.1 Chitinophagales bacterium | reverse complement strand
CACATCGGCATGCCGGAAAGAACGTTTCACCACGAACCCCGAAGACAGCATTTCGTTTTCAACGGATACGCTGCGCTTCGATACTGTTTTTACCCAACTCGGTTCCGCAACGCGCATCCTAAAGGTCTATAATCCGCACAAGGAAAGTATCAAAATATCCAAAATATACTTGGAGCAAGGCAGCCAATCCCGTTTCAATATCAACGTGGACGGAATACCCGCCGATAGCCATACAGATCTTGAGATTGCACCCAAAGATAGTATGTATATCTTTGCGGAGGTGACCGTTAATCCCAATCAGCCACTTTCTGCCAGCCCATTTGTGATTGATGAAAATATCATTTTTGAAACCAATGGCAATACACAAAAGGTAGTATTGGAGGCTTGGGGGCAAAATGCCAATTATATTCCTTCTCGTTTTTATGCCGATAGCGTTACGCTCTTTGGCTGCAATGGCGGAGAAACCATTTGGGATGATCCACGCCCTTATGTAATATATGGTGTAGTGGCATTTGACGATTGTACGGTGCGTATGCCCGCAGGTACACGTGTGTATGTACACGGAGGCCTTACCAAGTTTTACAACGAAAAGAATGAGTTAGGCTATTATAACGATGGATTATTGATCTTTACGGGCAACGGGAAACTGATTGTGGAAGGCACAAAAGAAAATCCAGTTATTTTTGAAAGCGACCGTTTGGAAGAGGAATTTAAGGACGAACCGGGTCAATGGACGGGAATTTGGTTGCAAGCAGGCACACAAGGACACTTAATGGAACATTGTATCATTCGTAATAGCATTATCGGGGTTAGGGTGGATTCTGCCGCGGATTTGACCCTCAAAAATAGTCAGATTTACAATACAGCCGGAAGCGGTATCATTGGTTTTCATGCCACTATTAATGCCGAAAATTGTTTATTTCGCGATAATACAGGGTTTTGTATCCAATTAGAATATGGTGGTGATTACAATTTTAGTTACTGCACGGCTGCGAGTTATGGCGTAGATGGCGAGGCTGTAAAACTCGGTAATACGCTGTGCAAAGACATTACGTGCACCGATTATTCTTTGTACCGACTCAATGCCTTTTTTAAAAATTGTATCCTTTTTGGTAGTAAAATTGATCAATTTACACTGTTTGATCGGGAAAATAACCCCACCAATTTTAATTATAAATTTGAAAATTGTATTGTTCGCGCCAAGGATTTGCTCAAACCCAACGCTACCCCTGATTTCTTAGATCATTGCCAGCCTTGTTTAAACTTGGCCACAAAGGATACTATTTTTGTCGATCCAAACGCGGATAATTACTACTTGGATACCCTCCATTCCAAGGCCAATGGTTATGCGGCACCCTTGCAAAATATCCTAAAAGACTTGGAAAACCGCGATCGAGATCCTGTATTTCCAGATCTTGGATGTTTCGAGTTGAAGATATAACAACCAAACAGTATGCTCCCATACCAACGCGCTATCTTTTATGGCGATGCCATCTTTGAAACACTCCGTGTCGTTCAGGGAAAAGCGCCACTATTGGAGCGCCATATCGCTCGTTTGAAAAAAGGGTTGGATTTGCTTGGCTTTGAGGTGCCAGACCATTGGGATATGCCATTTTTTGAGGCGGAAATCGCCAAAATTAGCCCATTAAATGCGCGGGTCCGACTAACTGTTTATCGCTCCGAAGGTGGTTTGTATTTTCCAGAAAACAATACACCGCAATTTGTAATAACGGCAACCAAACTACCTTCTCCGCTATTGGATTGGGCTACAAAACCACTACAAATTGGCATTTGCAACCGCATACGTCTCCCCATCGACGATTTTTCGGGCCTAAAAACCCTTAATGCGCCGCGTTATGTACAAGCCGCCATTGAAGCGCGTAAGTCGGGTTGGGACGATGGATTGGTACTCAATAGTGCTGATTGCGTTTGTGAGGCCACTAGTAGCAATGTTTTTTGGTGGAAAAATGGTACATTGTACACCATTCCATTGACTGAAGGTTGCGTGGCCGGAATTATGCGCGAATTGGTGATCGAATTGGCACAAAAGGCAGGTATTGAGGTGTTGCAATTAGCAGTTACGCCCGAAGAAATTTCCTCCGCCGAAGAGTTGTTTTTAACCAACGCGGTGCGCGGTATTGTACCAGTTGGTCAACTAGCAGAAAAGGTTTTTCAGACCAATCGAACGATGCAACTGTTTAATATTTTGCAAAGATATTTTACAACTGCGGAGTAAGCCTAGGTCATTTTTTCGTCAGTCCACGTTTCCGCTTGAATTTCCACGTACCTTTGCACCCATATGAACTATCAAAATGATCTATTCCTGCGGGCTGCCCGCGGCGAACAAGTAGAGCGCCCTCCCGTATGGTTGATGCGCCAAGCGGGCCGGATTTTGCCTCAATACCGCGCATTACGTGCCAATTTCCCAGATTTTAAAGCATTTGTAAAAACACCAAAAGCGGCGGCTACGGCTACTGTCCAACCCGTCGATGAACTTGGCGTGGATGCTGCTATTGTGTTTTCGGATATTTTGGTAGTACCAGAAGCGATGGGTCTCGATTATGAAATGATCGAGGCAAAAGGCCCTAAATTTCCAAAAGTAATTGAAAATCAAGGGGATATAGATCAATTATTGGAGGGTGTGGCTGCTGCCACTCATTTGGAGTACGTGTGGGATGCCATTGCTGAAAGTAAAAAACTGATTGATGGGCGTATTCCACTCATTGGATTTGCAGGTGCTCCGTGGACTATTTTCGCTTATATGGTGGAGGGTAGTGGCAGCAAAACATTCTCTGTGGCCCGTCGTATGCTGTACCAACAACCGGAAGCGGCCCATGCGCTATTGCAAAAGATTACGACGACCACCATTGCTTATTTAAAAGGCCAAATTGCCGCAGGAGCCGATTTACTCCAAATTTTTGACTCTTGGGCAGGCGAACTTACACCAGAGCAATATCGTATTTTTGCTATTCCTTATTTACAACAAATCGCGGATGCACTACCGGAAGTACCCAAGACTATTTTTGCAAAAGGCGCATGGTTTGCGTTAGAAGATTTGGGCGAGTTGCCTTATCAAGTAGTTGGATTGGATTGGAATATACCACCTGCTTTTGCTCGGGAGCGCACCGGTAGTCATCAAGTGTTACAGGGTAACTTCGATCCTTGTAATTTGTATGCATCACCCGCTGAAATACGACATAATACACACGAAATGATCCGCCAATTTGGGGGTAAACACATAGTTAACTTGGGTCATGGGGTCTATCCAGATACGCCTTTGGATGGGGTACGTGCATTCGTTGACGCGGTGAAGACTTACCACAAATAATTTTTTTTA
>JAAFHO010000678.1 GCA_013297575.1 Chitinophagales bacterium | reverse complement strand
CACCTCCATTTCGAACCAAGGGTTTTTCTTTTGCCAAATGTTATTTCTAGGCGAAGGATGCACAAGTGGTAAATACTGTGGTAAAAACGAAGCAAAATGTTTAACATTTTCGGTTATAGTAGGTTGAAAATCAATACCTAAATAGCGTTTTTGTGCATATTGCCCGATCAGAATGGTCAGTTGAATACGATCCATTTTTTCTAACAATTGGTCGTGCCACAGAGGGGCGCATTCGGGTCGGGGAGGCAAATCGCCCGACGTGCCTTTTCCTGGATAACAAAAGCCCATTGGCATAAACGCAAATAATTGGTTATCATAAAACTGTGCTGTGCTGACTCCCAACCATCGCCTTAACTCAATGCCACTTTGGTCGTCCCAAGGTATGCCCGTCGCTTGTACTTTTGAGCCAGGTGCTTGCCCAATAATCAATATTTTTGATGCCGTACTGGCTTGCAAAATTGGGCGTGGCGCATTGTGTAGCACATTTTTACATACCTGACATGCTCTGATTGCTTGAATTAATTTTTCCATTGCATAAAAAATAAAAACGACATTTAAAGACAAGAAGCCTTTGAATGTCGTTCGTACACGGAATCTTAAATCAATTAAGTACTTATTGCTCCTTACTTAATTTTTTCCAGTTTGCTTCCGTTTTAGCCACCAATTCGTCATGGTTTCCGGCCAACCATAATTGTTGGGCATCTACTTCTAGGTCATAAAGGAACAAATAATATTTGCCATTTTTAACTAAAAATTTATTAGGGTCAGTTCTGAATTTTGCACCTACCGATACACCAAAAGCGCAATACCCACCACATTGAGGTAAATATTTGTCCCTATTTGCTTCAAACTTAGCCTTTTGCTCACTGCTTGTAAAATAATAATTCAAACCGTCGTAAGTCACTTTAAATTCTTTTACCCCTTTTTGAGCAATTCCCAAATCTAAATAAGAGACAGCACTATAGCCTTGAAGGGCAATTTTGCTGTCATCCGTATTGTGGTTGGCTTTGAAATTTTGAGCAAATAGCGAATTTGCAGTAATGATGAGTACTAATGCGAATAGCGTTGATTTAATCTTATTCATGTTATGAAAATTTAAAAGTTATTTAAAAACAATGTCCATAAGGAACAATTGCTGTTTTGGGCCACATTTAAAACGGCAATTTAATTTTGAAAATACTGTTCGTGAACAACTAGACCATCCTTCCATTCGCGGCGAATAATTTCGTGCCAAAGGATTTTGCTGCCGTCTTTCATATCGAAATCCATCTTATATTCCGAGTAGGAAACATTGTCGCTAATGGCTGAACGAATTAAAGTAATGCCATTAACGGTTTGGATACCTCCTAAAAACTCCTGGAGTTTGCTCGCTTTTTCCTGTTTGGTCTTGGTGAGCGCACCGCCCACTTCGATAGTGTCGGCACTACCTGCAAAGAACTTTTCAATGGCTTCAAGGATTTGTCCTTTGGTGACCATACCATCCAATTCTGATACTAGATTTACTATTTGCATAATGTTAAAATTTGTACTGTTATTTAATACGATGCAAAGGTGCGGCAGTTATGAGCAGCTATAAGTACAAAATATGGCCTATGAATTGTACTTTTTTGAAATGAACTCGAATTGGTACTCAGTAGGTGTAATACCTGTATATTTTTTGAAAAATGAGGAGAAATGGTTGGGTTCTTCAAAACCCAATTCATAAGCCACTTCTTTAATCGGGAGGTCTTGTAATCGTTTTTTAGCGGTATTGATAATTTCTACACGAATTAAATCACCCACCGTCAAGTTGAGCCTGTCTTTTACTTTGCGAGACAGCGTTTTGGTACTCATATGTAATGTATCGGCGTAAAAAGTGGTAGATCGCTCAGATGGGTGGTGCTGTTGTATCAAAAACAACAAGTCTTGTACAAAAGTATCGCTTGTCTGGATCGTATTGCCAAAATTTGCCCTAAATTCGGAAGGTGTTAGGTTGATTTGCTCTTTAAAAAAGCGATTAAAATAGGCAGGATCATTAAAACCCATATCATACGCTACTGCCTTAATCGGTTTATCGGTGAAAGCAATGTCCCTTTGGCTTTCGATCAACAATTTTTTTTGAGCCAAATTTTTTATCGTTAAGCCGAGTTTGTTTTTGACAACAGTATGAATAGAATAGTGTTCCTGTTTGATCGATTTTACCAATTGATCAACACTATAATGTTCATTAAAATGCAAATCTATAACCTCTTTTAAATCAAAAATAATGCTATATTCTTCTTTGTTGGCCTGAAAAGGGTTTTGATAATACCATTGATTGGTTGAAATATCAAGTATTTTAAGGGGATTTTCAGCGAACAGCGTCTCTAATACTTCTTGTTTCTTTTCTGAAAACGCTATATAACCCAATGAAATCAAATGCTTGAATAAGACACGATAATCCCTGGATTTTGAAACGAGTTGATTGGGAAATTCGAGTAAAGCCACTTCAAAATCGCCAAAAACAAACTTAAGTGGCTGGTTGGGTGCTAAAAAAATAACCTTGTCTTCATAATCTGTGTATGTTTTAAAATCTACCTCTATCAAACCATTACCCGATTTTATCCAAACCAGTACATGATTTGAAGATAAAATCAATTGATTTAGATTAGGCTTAAAGATTTTTATCATCGAAGCAAATGTAGTGGTTTTAGTTATAGTTTTTACATTCTTTACAATAGTACAATTCTATTTTTCAGGGTTACGCCTCGTAAGGATAGCGGTGTAAATAAGTTATTATTCATCTTAATTCGTTGCTTTTTCGGAATTCCATTTCAAGAACCCCCTTGTGTTTGTAATCAGAAAAATGGAATTGCCCAATACAATAGCAAAGCTATTTAATAAGAGAAAACCGAGCAATATCCAAGTAATATTGGCAAGCATAAATAGGGTAAATCCCCATTTAACTTTGTTGCCAAGGAGTAGCATAGCAACGACACTGAGCAACATTGCTAACCAATCTAAGCCGTAGTATTTTAGTAAATCTGTCATGTTGTTACATTTTAAACGCTTAAGTAATCGCTAAAAGATGTTGCAAAGGTGCAGGTGTTTATACGCCTCTCGTTAGGACGTTTTTCCTTATGAATAACCAATACTTCCCGAATGTATATTGGGCTATTACAAACAAAACAGGCAACTGGCAAAATAAATAATCAACTATTTTAAAAAAATGCATTATGTTTGCTTTTGAAAGTCGTATCCAGTAGAATTAAAATAATTCCAGATTTTAATACTGAAAAATTACACATTAGCACATGCATATCCGACAATTCGTACCCAAAATAATACGACAACAAATACGGCAGTATCAACGGAAAATGGCGGATCAGCGTAGTGGTTATAC
>JAAFHO010000677.1:2701-3362 GCA_013297575.1 Chitinophagales bacterium | reverse complement strand
CTTCCTGGTTGAACCGCCCAAGCCCAATTGTCTGACTTTTCCCATTCAAAAGTGTATCCTGTTAAGGTATTATCAACCGTTGCCGTGACAGATATGGGTGTTTGGTCTTCACACGTCACAAAAGTTGCGGAACTTGTAAGTGGACAAGGAGAATTAACATACCTATCTACCGGTACAGTAGCCCAAGAACTAAAAGCCCCACAACTGCTTACGCCCCTTACCATGACGTTTCCTCCAGTACAAAGATCTGTGCGTACGCTCAAAGTTGCTGCTGTAGTAGTTGGGCTAAGTACAGTCCACCCGCTTGGTACCATCCATTGAAATGCCGAAACTTGGAATGGAAAAGGGTCACTGCTTCCGCGAACTGGATAGAGCAACCTAGCAGCATAATTCAATACTACGCTCTTCCCCATTGGTATGCTTGATGCAACACCAGTAGTAAAGATCGGTGCTTCTCCATTTACAGATAAAATAGGGATTTCAAACGGATTAACTCCCTTTTCATTGTGACAGGCGGCAGTTCCATTATTTAGTATCTTAATTTTGGCAAATATAGGCTTGTCTGCCCATTTTACGGTAACTCTCCACATCCCAACCCCATTTACCATAATATTAGAGACCGTCGATGTGCCATCTTGTGGGTCTATCACAACGTCATAGC
>JAAFHO010000677.1:0-2689 GCA_013297575.1 Chitinophagales bacterium | reverse complement strand
TGTGAAAAATAAATGTTTCATAATGTAGAAATAGTTTTGATCTTTTTAGATCGATAAATGAAGCCTCAATATCAAAGGTGGTGAGGATATCCACCGTTATTCTAATAACTAATTTGACTTTTTTATCCTTAAATAATAGGACGAATGTTCAATAATTATTTTCTTGCCACAAAGATATTCTCTCTTTTCATGTCAATACCACCATATTCCTTAACCATGCACTTTCATCTGATAACTGTACATTGCCTGCATAGTTAAGGCGTAAAACGACACAGTTAGCAAGTCGTATTACTAATATTTAAGTAGCAATAAATAGGGTGAATGATTAATGTAACAGGAGTTATCGGGGACTTATAGAATGCCGATCATATAAAAGTATCTGGTCAAGGAATTGATAGATAATATTTATCGAAATCAAGACTAACCAGATACCTAAATGAGGCATTTTTACATGATATATTGGTTCAAAATCTTAGACTGCTCAAAAAAATCGGTTGTGAAATTTTGGTCATGGATGGTACGAGTTGGAAGATCGGGGAATCGGATGTGCATTATCTGGTGTTAAGTATATTGGTAGACTCCGTAGCAATATCAATTTACTGGGTACAACTGGAAAAACTGGGTTCGTCAAGCCAGTTGGAACGCAAAGTGATGTTTGACAAAGCGTTGTCTTTATTCGATTTAAGTGGCATGAAGTTATTTGCTGATCGGGAATATATTATCACAGAATGGTTTAAGTATCTAAAAATCAATAAGATACAATTTGTCATTCTAATGCGATTTGGTGACATGAAGCAGATGTAAACGCCGCAAATGGGAAGTCTTATCCTCGAATGTAACAAAAGTGTACTCCAAAACAAAAGGTAATTAAAAAACAAGTTAGTATTGGTGGCGAGTTGTATATATTTGTGATGATGCCTAATCCAAAACAATGAACGAAAGAACTTATTTTTCTTTTTTTGACCACTTTGTCCGACGCTCACAAAGCCACTGCGCTTTATGCCAAACGCTGGAAGATTGAGTGCCTATTTCGGCACTTGAAATCAACCGGTACAACTTCGAAGCGTTAAATATGCGGGATGCTGGCAAAAACTTGTTATGCTAGCCATTGTTACTACTACCTACATTCTCGCTATTAGGGAAGGCCAAAAGCGGCAAAAATAAATTCGGGTAAATCACTATAAAGATGGAAGTAAATGGCCGGAAATTTCGATTTGTAGGGAAGGACTATCTATTCTTACCCAAAAATGTTATCAATTTATATCTTTTTTAAAATGTGTTTTCAATGCCTTAAATGTCAAAAATCATACACTTTTCAAAAATGTCCAGTTGTATGATCCATATTAGTTCCATATGAGCATTGACAAAAAAAACGAGGGGTGAATAGCATAAAAAAGTAGAGCAGAACGCTAGTGCGGCATAAAATGTGTAGCAAGTTGAGTGTAAGTTTCATATTGAGTAATTTTATAGTAATACATTAGTTTTTCTTTCCACCCCCAAAATGAGTCTATTTTAGGGGCAGAAAGAAAAATTAAGGTGCTGCTAATGATAAAAATACATAATATTATTTATTTCGATTGGTTCATTATTAAGATGTATCACCAAGAATAGAAGGAAAGTGAATTAGTTTTTGCTCAAAATGATACTGTGCATCACTAGCACCTCATAAGGGCGCAGCCAAAGCATTCAGATCAAGGTGCATGGCTGTAGAGCGTTGCTCCAATAAGAGTTGGCCTAGTTCATTCCAAACCCGTACCATTACTTCCTCTTCGCGAGTCCAGTAGAGTTCGCCTGTGCTTGGGTTGGGATAGAACAAGTCGGTAGTTAAAGTTACATTTTAACGATTTTTTTGACAATTCGATCTCCACCATATTCTGCGCTGAGGAAGTACATACCAGGGCTTAGATTAGTCGCATCAAACTGATAAGTCTCTCCTGAACTTCTGAAGAAGTCTGCCTGCTGAATCAGCAGTCCATCTATAGTTAGAACCTTAATTTTAATCATTGCACTTTTGTCTAAAACATGGTTATAAAAGACATTAATATTGAAAATATCGCTTGTAGGATTGGGGAATACGCCAATATCAAAATTATTGTATTCTTCAATCAACATTTCTTCCCTATCTACTATATCAGATGAAGTAAACAACGGCAAACAAGTGTTTTCGCAAACAAAACTATTTTTCATGGATTTTATTTTATTATCCAATGCTCCTACATATACAAAACTATTATCGGTTGTTCTGAAATTCTTAGCCAAACTATTATCTGGAAAATTATTCGTTGTAGAAGTGCAAGTATTTACAATCTGATGGCGCCATGTGTCATTCTCATCCCAATAATACCGGTGCATTTTATTGTCGGTACCCCAGTAAAACAAACTGCCATCCTCAAAAATCAAATTAGATGATAAATGTGGGTTTTCTCCGGGTATTTGGGCTAATAGGAAAGGCCCTGTAAATGTATTTGAAGTACTACTTTGCGCCATATAGTACATTAGTAATCCATTTTTGCTAATGTAAAAACAATAGAGTTTATTGTTAAAGACTGTTGGTAGAATTTTACCACCGACATAATAATCAATAAATTCCTCCCCAGTGTTGGGTGTTGAAGGTGTTATCTTAAAGTATGTCCATGCGGCGGCATTAGTAGTTGCTTTCTTGTTCATGCATAGATATCCTTGGACTGTA
>JAAFHO010000676.1 GCA_013297575.1 Chitinophagales bacterium | reverse complement strand
CGTAAATAAATAATTGAATACTGCCATTCAACGGAACATTGGGAGCCACTGCCAGTACTAAACAATTGATCATTAAGAATTTGAGTGTCCACGCGCCTAATGTGCCGCCTATGGCCTGCGCATGTACTTTCCAAGGTGCTTTTTTTAGTTCTACGGCGGCCACCGAAAAATCGTCGCCCAAACTACTGATCTTATTTTCCCAACGTTTTAATAAACGCACCTTGCTCAATCGCTGCATCAGAGGACGGGCAATTTGTGGGCGCAAAAACAACAAAAACATCAAAAAACACCAATAAGTGGCCATAATGGTGTAAGTAACAAAAAACGCGCCATTGGCCAAATTCATATCGCTAAAACTGGTTGCGCCAGGAAAAAGCATCGTAGGGCCGTAAATTGCCGATAGGGTAGGGAGCAAAATAACAAAGAAGCCAGCATCCAGTACAATGGTATAAAGTACCGCTGCAATCGTTTTGCCGCCCGCAATGCCTTCTTTGGGTAAGGCAAACATCATAATAAATGGCCCACCTTTACTCGTCGGCGCAATAGTGGTACTAAATTCCCATAACACAATCAGTTCCAAACATTTGCGCCAAGAAAACACATAACCTGTAATGGCTTTCATCCGCATGGCATAAGAAAAGTGGCGCAATATCAACAACAAAAATGCCAATCCAATCCACAAAAAAGCACGGGTATCCCACGCAATTTCACGAAAACGCTTTATATCAAATTGCGTATAAAGTAAATATGCTACCGCTGCCAAACCAATCATAATCGGTACAACTACCCGCGATAAACGGAGCGACCGTACAACCTCTTTCTCTTGTGGAATTTCCATATATTTCGATAAATGAGCCGCAAAGATAGAGGACTAATGCCGAATGCATCTTTTGTTCCTGTTTTCTGTTTGCTTTTCTGCTAAACAGTCTATGCTTAGTACACTGTAAAATAAAATTTTTCAGGTTTTGCCTAAACGTATTTTACAGTATATTTAGATCAATGCTCTTCGCAAACCTTTTTAATGATCGAGTTTAGTGTTGTTGGGCGTGGCTACGCGTTCAAACTTGCCAGCGTACGATTTAAGAGCCGCTAGGCTCGGATCATGTTATAGCGGCGGATTTTAATCCGCTGACAGATGCAGAACGAGTTATGGAGAGCCGTCGGCTCGATACATATTTCTTCGGATATTCATGCGCCCTTATGATGAATACACCTTGAAGATTTGAAATGACCAAATATAGGCCGAGCCTACGGCTCTCTTATGGTTGCATAACATTGGGGCGGATTGAAATCCGCCGCTACAACATGTTTCAAGCCTAACGGCTCTTCGTTCTGTGCCGCACGGCTCAACCCACACCGCATTGGGCAATTTGGATAGTGCTTTGAATTTCTTTGGACAATATAGCCCATTAGAAACCTCTATTTTCAACATATTTATATCCTATATCCCATTTTATAAAAGCACCACACGGAAAAATATCGCTTCAAGACGCTAATCCTTTCCGTAATTCGTTTGGAAGTATTAGATTCGGTGTAATTTTGCCCCATCCAACACTAATAAGGAATGATTTTAAGAGCAGAGCAATTATTAAAAATTTACGGTAAACGCACCGTTGTACAAGGCGTGTCCTTTGATGTGAGCCAAGGGGAAATTGTAGGTTTACTAGGCCCAAATGGTGCCGGGAAAACGACCTCTTTTTATATGACTGTGGGTTTTATAAAGCCCACGGAAGGACATGTATTCCTTGATAATGAAGAGATTACAGACCTTCCCATGTACAAACGTGCCCAAAAAGGCATTGGCTACCTCCCTCAAGAAGCATCGGTATTCCGAAAATTATCCGTAGAAGATAATATCAGAGCGGTATTGGAAATGACTACTTTGTCAAAGCAAGTACAAGCCGAAAAATTAGAAAGCCTGATCGACGAGTTTAACCTCCATAAAGTACGTAAAAGTAATGGCGATACCCTTTCTGGTGGTGAACGCCGCCGTACCGAAATAGCAAGAGCACTCGCTACTGATCCAAAATTTATCCTTTTGGACGAGCCATTTGCGGGTATCGACCCTATTGCGGTGGAGGATATTCAGTATATCGTCGCAAAATTGAAAGTGAAAAATATCGGTATCCTCATCACCGATCACAATGTGCAGGAGACACTAAGTATTACAGATCGGGCTTACCTGATGTTTGAAGGCAAAATCCTTAAAGCAGGTACCGCCGAAGAACTCGCTGCTGATGAAATGGTGCGCAATGTTTATCTAGGCAAAAACTTTGAACTCAAACGCAAAATAATTAATTTAGAATAATTACGACATTGCACTAAAACTCCTGTTGTTTTCTGCCAAAATGCCTATCTTTGCGACAAATTGTCAGCCGCTTAATGGTTGGTATATTATAACTATTTCATTATCAATTTATTACAATAATGCGCTTTTGTATTCTTACATTTTTTATATGCTTTTTGTTAGTTTCCTGTAAACAAACACCCGAATTTGATCCTGCTCTTTTGCACGGTGAATGGCGTGGTGCCGATTGGGTGGTAGCAGGTAAATCCTCTGGCCGCGATGCCCGTGAAGTACGGTTCACCTTTGATGTCGGAATTATGACTTATACTGCGGCGTATGGCGAACAAAAAGAATCTGGGACGTATCGTTTGGATGGTAAAAAACTATATACCACAGCTGCCGATAAAATCGAAAAAGTAGTAAAAATTGCCAAGATTTCTTCAGATACCCTCACTTTGGATATGAATAGGGTAGGGCAGAATGAGCAATTGATTCTGGTAAAAAATTAATAAATTGTACATCATACATTATTTCTCCTTTTTCTTTTGGCTAATCAACAATTACAATCAGTAAAGGCACGGTTTGGTATTATTGGCGCATCTCCATTGTTAGATTCGGCTTTAGAAACGGCTATTCGTGTAGCACCTACCGATCTCACCGTGTTAATCATGGGAGAAAGTGGCGTAGGTAAAGAAGTGTTTTCGAAAGTAATCCACTCTCTTTCAGCACGTAAACACTCGGATTTTATTGCCGTCAACTGTGGTGCTATTCCCGAAGGTACCATCAATTCTGAATTATTCGGCCACGAAAAAGGCGCGTTTACTGGTGCAATAGGTGAGCGGAAAGGCTATTTTGAGACCGTAAATGGCGGAACAATTTTTTTAGATGAAATAGGCGAAATGCCGTTGGATACGCAATCGTTTTTACTGCGCTTGTTGGAAAACGGAGAGTATATTCGTGTGGGGTCGTCTAAAGTAGAAAAAACGGATGTCAGGGTTATTGCCGCTACCAATGTTAACTTGGAAGAGCGCGTCCGCAACGGCCGTTTCCGCGAAGATTTATATTATCGTCTCAATAC
>JAAFHO010000675.1 GCA_013297575.1 Chitinophagales bacterium | reverse complement strand
TGAAATTGGGTACTGGCGTTTATATCAGTGCATTGAGTAAAGAAGGTATTCAGATGGGGAATAATGTGAGCATAGGGGCATATAGCCGTATTATTGTCTCTACATCATTCAATGATATTGGACTATTTATTAAAATTGGGCATAACGTGGGTATTGGCGAATTTGCTTATCTTGGTGGTGCAGGTGGTCTTACCATTGGAAATGATTGCATTGTAGGTCAATACTTTAGTTGCCATCCCGAAAACCACAATTTTGACAATTTAGACTTGCCAATTCGGCACCAAGGTGTGACCCGAAAAGGCATCAAAATAGGTAATAATTGCTGGATTGGAAGCAAGGTAACGATATTGGATGGCGTAGAAATCGGTGATGGTTGCGTTATTGCAGCCGGTGCCGTTGTTCAGACCTCCTTTCCTCCTAACAGCGTCATTGGCGGTGTACCCGCCCGAATTTTAAAACAAAGAAATGCATCCAACTAAAACTATTTTAGCCACCGCTTATGCCATTAACCCATTTAAAGGTTCAGAAGATGGCATGGGATGGAATTTCGTTTGCCAAATAGCACGATTCAATAAAGTAATAGCCATTACTCGGGAAAATAACCGCACACACATAGAGCGTTATATGGCCGAACATCCAAGTACTTTGTACGCAAATATTCAATTCTGCTATTTTGATTTGCCATACTGGATGCGTTTTTGGAAAAAAGGAAGCCGCGGTGCCCTATTGTATTATTGGCTTTGGCAAAAAGCAATGCCCGGCTTTGTTCGCGCACAACAACTTCAATTTGATATTGTCCATAACCTCAATTTTCATAATGATTGGACACCCAGTTATCTTTGGAAATTGGGCAAACCCTTTGTTTGGGGACCAATAGGTCACCATCCGCGCATACCTTCGGTTTATCTAAAACCGTATCCTTTTGCCTATCAAATAAAAGAAAGCCTCACTTGGGCGGTCAAAAAATATTTTTGGAATATGTCATCAGCACTGCGCAAAACGGTTCAAAAAGCCGATTATGTGTGCTGTATGAACCAATCGGTGGCAACAGTAATCGACCTAAAACCGGGTCGGTGGGGTATTATGCCGTCTGTGGCAACGGAGGATTACGGATACCTTACAAGACCATCAAAAGATAAATTTACGGTTATTTCGGCGGGACGACTCGTACCCTTGAAGGGATTTGACTTGACCATTTTGGCCTTTGCAAAGTTGGTTGCCCAACTACCCGAAACCCTAAAACATAAGGCCGAATTGCTCATTGTGGGTAGTGGGCCTGAACTGGCATTTTACCGCCAATTGGCCGAACAACAGCAAATTACACCTTATATACGCTTTATTGAATGGATCGACCGACAAGACTTGCTGGAGATGTTTAAAAATGCTTCCATTTTCCTTTTTCCTTCGCACGAAGGAGCGGGTATGGTCGTTGCTGAAGCACTTTCGTTTGGTTTGCCTGTCGTTTGCTTGGACAATAGTGGTCCTGGTGAATTTATTGACCCATCCTGTGGCATTAGTGTATCCATCGGCGATTACAACGAAACGGTAAACGGACTGGCTGATGCCTTGTTGCTATTGCACCAAGACGAAAATTTGTACCAAAATATACGCCTGGCTGCTCGCACCCGTTTTGAACAACACTTTGATTGGGATCGCCGCGGCGAACAACTCGAAACTATTTACCAAAATTTGTAACCCACATGCGCATTTTTGCTTTCCATTTATTAAACGATTATAGCGGTAGCCCCAAAGTACTGATGCAACTCCTTAAAGGTTGGGTGCAAAAAGACATGGAGGTCAATATGGTTACTTGTACCGGTCGTGACGGTTTTTTATCGGATATAGCAGGTGTGCGCTACCATTATTTTTGGTACCGCTGGGCGGCTAATCCTTGGATGCGCTTGTTCAATTTGGTCTGGAGCCAAATCCTGCTTTTTTTCCATTTTGTATGCATTGTTCGCAAAGAGGACATTGTATATATCAATACCGTGTTGCCTTTTGGGGCAGCCTTTGTGGGAAAAATGAAGGGCTGCAAAGTAATATACCATGTCCACGAAACCAGTATGAAACCCGCGTTGCTCAAAAAAGCCCTATTTGGTATAGCGCAATGGGCCGCCGATGAGGTCATTTATGTATCGAAATACCTTGCAGCACAAGAGCCTTTCCCTGCTTCAAAAACCCATGTGCTGTACAATGCCATCGAACCTGCTTTTTTGCAACAGGCCAAAAATTATATCCGTCAAAACAACACAACACTTTCTAATGTGCTTATGGTGTGTTCCCTCAAGGATTATAAGGGTACCCATGAGTTTATAAGGCTCGCCGCAGACCATCCTGAGTACCAATTTAGGTTGGTGGTGAATGCTGCCCAATCGGATATTGACACTTGGTTGGGAGGAGGAACAACCAGCAGTAATCTACACATTTTTCCTACCCAAACCAACCTGCATCCTTTTTACCAATGGGCGCATTTGGTGGTCAATCTTTCTCGCCCCGATGGCTGGATAGAAACATTTGGGCTTACCATCATCGAGGGAATGGCGTATGGATTGCCTGCTATTGTGCCGCCAGTAGGTGGTATCACAGAATTGGTAGAGGACGGTAAGAATGGTTATCAAGTCGATTGCAGAGATACTGCATTGCTCCATAAAACATTAAAAAAAATCATGTCGGATCGGGCGGGTTATGAAAGTATGCGGCAATGTGCATTGGAAAAAACTCATGGGTTTAGCGAAACTGCGCTATTAGAAGGTAACTTGCGCATATTACATGGTACAAAATAAAAACATAAGAAGGCTGGACATTTTTTCAATTATTTAGTCATACGATGGCATAAAATTATCCTATGACTAAATACTTGAAAAAACAATATGGATAAAAAGGGCATTCCACTACAATGTATTTCAACTGGAAAAACATTCCATTTTTGGGAAAAAACACAATCTACTAAACAGACAAATAACTGATTTTCAATTATTTGCAACTTTGGAACATCATTGGCATTGAGCACTATTGTATTCAAAACACACAATAATGCACATGAACAAGAAAGTAGCTGTTATCGAGACAGTAGGTTTGCCAGCCAATTACGAAAGCGCTCAAACACTTACCGAACACCTTATTAAAAATCTCCAACAGGAATATGATTTGAGCGTTCATTGCTCTGAAAAGAAATATGCTAAAGGCAATCGAGCAGTATCGAACTTGGGTGCCAAATTGCATGCTCTTGACTTTGACACTCTTTTGATATAAATAAGTATAAATCAAGTATTTTATCTCAAAATCGTGTCAAAATCAAAAAGGACATTCCACTACAAAATATTCCAACTGGAAAAACATTCCAAAATCTGGAAAAAACACAATCCACAAAACACATAAA
>JAAFHO010000674.1 GCA_013297575.1 Chitinophagales bacterium | reverse complement strand
ACATTATGTGCTCACCACTTCGAATGATGATGGCGCAACATTCAAACCTTCTGTAAATGCCTCCTCCGAAGCCTCCGATTTTAGTGCGATTGGTAATCTGAATGGCGGTTTTGGTATCGGTGAATACACACAGGTAGTTACGACTCCGTATTATGCCATCCCGGTTTGGTCGGATGGCCGTACGAATGATGGTAATATCGAACTGTATGCGGCATTTATCCCGATAACGGGTACCAGCGGTTTGTATGAATGGGGCAATATTACCAATGCCTTTGATGTAGTGGTGAAAAATCCGTCCACGCAATCTATTGATTTACAGATAAATATGAAGAAAAATAGTGCCGTGCGGGTACAAATATTTACAAATGATGGCCGTTTGGTAGCAGATGATTCTGGGAATAATGCTGTTGTTTCGGGTAGTATCAACCGTCATTTTGATGTGCAACCGGGTACTTATTTTTGTAAAATTGAAACGACATTTGGAGCGGTAGTTCGAAAGGTATTAGTGATTCAATAATTTAACATTTGGCGTTTAAAATTTAGTGTTTAAAATTTACATTTAAAAAATTTTAAATTAGTAAATCATAAATTTTTTAAATGTAAATTTTAAACGTTAAAGTGTATATGATGCACCCTCTTTGGTTTATACCGACGCTAAAAGCGTTAAATCGACGCTCAAATTCCAAGCCCTGAAGGGGCGACATATCTAACCTAGGGCAGCGTCCTAGGCACGCGCCACATAGGCCCTAGGCACGCGCCACATAGGCGCATAGGCCCTAGGCATGCGCCTCCTACCTCCTGTTCAAATTCCAAACCAAGCCAAATTCCAGTCGGTTTAATCGGTAAACATCTTTCTCATCTGTAATGTAAAGAGGAATAGACCTTGATACAGGACGAGTTGAAATAGACTTCAATCTTTGGTAATTGATAAATAGTTGGCTAGTAGGTGTAAAAAACCACCTCAACTGGCCGCCCCTAGTAATGCTGTTGAGGGCATTGATCTTATAGTCATAAGTGTCATCCTCAATGATCGAGCCATTATCTTCTAGTGAATAAAGCAGTTTTTTTCTAATTATAACCTTTTGTACCCCCCCATTCAGTTCTATATAAAAGTTTTTATGGAAGGCAAATTTAAGTTGGCATAAGCTATTATTGTAGAAATAATTGGATTGACTAAAATATCTTTTTGTTAAAAACAAATCAAACACAGCCGCTTCGTTATTAATGTAACCCAATTGAATATCGGATGTGAAGGCTAATTTTGGCGTAATTACCCATCTTGGGGTGATATTTATGACCGATGTTGCACTATTGCTACCCAAATTCCACTTAATACTACCATTTATACCTAGGACTATTTTTTTTCGTGCATCGGTAGATAAACCACCTTGTAATAACACAGGGGGCGGTAATTTTCGATAAACAGAAACATCCGAAAACTTGAAAATACTCCACGATGGCAATATGTCAAGTCCTCCGGAAACCGAAAAATTCCTGTACTGCTGATCGGTGCCAGTAAACTGAAACAAGAGTTGGGTTGAGCGATTTTCAAGACGGTTTTTGATCCAATTGGAATAAACGATAAAGGAATGGGTGGTGTTGAGCCATTTTGTTTGCTTGGGTTTGTAATTGCTTTTAGTCACAAATGCATACAGGTTATGGGGGGCAATAATTTTTTCATAAGTCAAAGTATTGATTTGTGCTGGTGTTATCTTTACTGGGGAAAGATAGGTAGCACCATAAGTATAAGTACCATTTACTTTTTTTAAGGACAGATCACCATCGGCCACCAGTACATCTTTTTGGGTGCGTGCCTTAAAATTACCACTTAGTTCAAAATTATTGCTTTTATCGCGTAACTGCGTAGTCAATGCAGAGGTATTGCTATAAAATCCTTTACTAAAATAGTCAAATTCATTAGAGAAATTGATCCATGAATTGTTGCGGAATGCTTTTTCTATTGAAATATTGTTACGTAAAGGGGTGTGAACTAAATTTGTATCGTAAAGTAATAGGACTGGTGAGACTTGATACGCAAAACCAAAACTAGTCTTCTGGTAGATTGAATTGCTTACACCGATACCTATATTATTCTTGGTTCGAGTTGTAAATCGAGCGGTGTTGATCTCTCGACTTCTAAAATTTCTCACATCTTTTGGAGCATACGGAAATTCTTGTTGTACCGCTTCCCGAAAAACCGCTTCAGTCACATTCCAATTATTACGCAACAAGTCAGTTTTTCGAAAAATACCGGATTCTTCTACCTTTGCTTGTCTTGGTATAAATCCTAAATGACTTAAATATTGGTAGTTGTAACCTGAGTTGTTTTCCTGCGACAACCCGTATTTATGCATATTTGGTAAAATCGTAAAATCTAGTGTAGAGGCAGAATTTAGACCAATTCGGCCGTCTACAGATAGGATGGAGTAGCGCGTTTTTTCATATTCATCATTGTCGGCGTCATTTGATTCATCAATTGCGATTTCCTCCGATAACGATAACGCCATACGCACCTTTTGCCGAATATCCACAAGCCCTTCCAGTTGGCCATATTGCAACACAATGTCATTGATCAACGGGTTTTGCGGGTTCCAAGTCGATAATTCGCCAGTGGAGCGGTCAAATCGCGTAAATTGTATACCCCAGTCCTGTTGTTTGCCCTTTGG
The DNA here is from genome assembly GCA_013297575.1 of Chitinophagales bacterium. Taxonomy (GTDB): domain Bacteria; phylum Bacteroidota; class Bacteroidia; order Chitinophagales; family Saprospiraceae; genus M3007. Next base: position 730 of record JAAFHO010000674.1, on the reverse strand, counting down.
AAAACGGAGCGCAGTAAACGGAATATAAAACTCTGCTGACCAACCATCTACTGTGGTATAGGATTTGGCCCTCCAGTAAGCGTCGTATTGTTGATCGGTAAAGGTGCTGCTCACCCGCGCATCGGCGCGTTGTCCGCCTGCGGTAATGGTGAACAGAAAAGCGTTTTGGTCATCGTTCCAAGTATCCATCCCAACGGAGCAATAGTCGCCTGTGCCGATTTGGTCGCGTTGGCTTAGGTCGTAGCGTATTTTATCGCTTTGACAATCAAAACCGATATAAATACCGGTGGAAGTATAGACCATTTGTACCGTAGTGGCATGTATAGGTGTGCGGCCAAAAGAGGGTAGGGCAGTGGTAAAAGAATCGGTGACAGGTATATCGCCCCAGAACTCTAATTCTAGTTTTCCGTCCAATTCAGGGACTTCTACTGATTTGGTAATCAGATAGTTGTGCTGTGCTGAGAGTGTAATCGTAAGCAGTAAAAAAAGGGTGAATAGGTATATTTTTTTCATTTTATCTGTAATTTGTTATCTTCTATGCTGCAATTTAGGTTCCAAACAAAGCCAAGATACACTTTATTATTATATCGGTCTCCTTCATTTTCGATGCCGGCACCAATGGGCGGTGGAGATTGGGAAAAAAAGTAGTTGCCATCACCTTGCCGAATCCCAAAAACGAGGCGACTTATTTTGGTAAAATTCCATTGGAGTTCTCCACCCAACAGATTCC
>JAAFHO010000673.1 GCA_013297575.1 Chitinophagales bacterium | reverse complement strand
GATTGGTCATCACCCGCTCTAATTACTTGCTTAGGCGTACCCACCAATTGAAGGCCGCTATTATACACCTCTACTTGGAGGTTTTCTTCTTTTGAGCCACCCCAATGCACCAACAAACTGGTGTTGACGCTCACTGGATTAGGCGTAAGTTTAGCGTGAAAAACGTCGTCAAACACGGCTATACTACGGATATCCGAGTACCTTATGGTGCCATCCAGATCAGTTTGCGCCAAGCGGAATAACCAATTCCCAGTAGAGAGGGTTGGTGTTGTAAACTGATAGTTCGTATTTTTATTGGAATCACCTTTACTTAGTTCAAATCCAAGGCTCGACCATTTTACACCATCTGTACTTTGTTGAATATCAAAGCCTTTATTGTCTATTTCCGTTTCTGTTTGCCAAGCAAGTAAGGCAGTACGGTCGCGTTGCAAAGTGGCATCAAACCCCGTTAAACCTACTGGCAAGGATATAGGTACAAGTGCTACATTTTGTAGGGTTAATACACCTGATGAAAGAGAAACCGTGGTGGTAAAAGTATTAAAACCGGATTTGCTGACGCGCAGGGTGTAACTACCGCCGCCAAAACGAGCCATTTTATAGGTACCGCCAGCAATAGTCGTCTCATTGGCCACACCACTACTCAAAAGTTCTACCAGCGCACCAGTTAGCGTAACGCCCGTAGCGGAATTTGTTACTGTGCCTTCCAAGTAGCATCCGCGGACATAAGTAGGCTCTAGGATAAATAGTTTACCCACTGTTGGAGAAGGATTATCGCCTATATTGGATGCGATAATAGTATTGGAGGAAAAATAAGGATAAACACCCCAGCAACCATCAAAACCATTACCTGAACCTGTTGTATAAGTGTCATAACGCCCCGTTACTACCATATTTCCCGGACGCGCGGCATCCACAATAACAACCCCATCGCGGTACCAAGACGTAACGGCATAATCGTTTTTAATATAGGTATTGTGTACAATAGAGCCCGATCCTGGTGTTACTTGGATACGATCTAACTCTTTTACATCGGTAGGATCGGCAATATTATAAGACGTAAGGTATGAATTTGTTTTTTCATCGGTGGTAAAAATTGTATTCGCCGACCGCCAAGTATTATGGGTAAATGCATTAGGTGTGGAAGTAGTAGCCAGCGTTACCGGAGCCGATTTATTGGCCATATTTACATAAGAGAATTTACCCGCATAAATATGTCCTGCAAACATAAAATCGTTGTCCACATAACCATCATGGGCATAGCCATTAGTGGTGTAAACACCTGCGTATTGTGGTGTCCAAGCATTAGGAATACCGCCTGTTGTGCCATTTAAATTAAGGGCAATGGGATAACCTACACTCGTACCTGTAGTGAGTTTGGAACCATAAAGATACAAATATCCCTTGGTTTCGTCCACGTGCAAGGCATGCGAACTATTAACAGTTCCGGCTGGAATAACAGGATAAACGCTTTGATATGGCAGGTTACCCGCTGGCAAAGTGGATAGGTTTACAACCTGTACGCCCCAGCCACCTTCAGAAACCACGTAAGCATAAGTACCGTACGTTTTGATTTCTTTCCAAAGGTTACTTGGCCCCGGAATGGTGTCAATCGGAACAGGAGCCGTTGGTATAGTAATATCAATGATTACCATGCCATTTTGAGCGCCTACTAAGGCATATTCCTTACCTCCTGCACTGTATCCCCATATGTTGGCAAGGGTTTGCCCAGGAAAATCAACCGTAGCCTTTAGTGTGAAGTTAGCATTTTGTGCGGTATGAACAAGAGGTAAAAAGAGGCATAAACAAGCGATTAAACGAGTCATAAAGTACATAAACAATTACGTGTGTTTTTTAAAAAAAAGTATTACGCTAAAAGATTTGTATGGAAAATATTGCACTTCTAAAATGGAACTCAAAGGTAGAATTAATATTGGTAGCGATAATATTTAACAAAGAAAAAATTGATGATTTGTCGATACATGGCAAACAGCATTACCTTTGCTTCAAATATAAATACCCATAATTATGCATAAATTTATCCTTATTGTTTCTTTATTTCTACTCTGTATTGGTTGCAATCGTTACAGCAAACTCCTCCACAATGAGCAGGCCATGTACAATCGCTTATCGAAAGCGACGAATTTAGGTGCCGAACAAAAACTTGATTCGCTGCTTGCCTCCGGTATTCGGGTAATGGAAGCAGCACTCAAACCGATCAATCCGACAAAAGGCGGCAAAATCGTACAGCGGTATTACAAAGACAACCAAGCAGCCATGGCCACTATTATGACCCAAACAGGCCGCTCTTTTGAGCAAATGAATATATTGGAACAGGGCAGATTTATTCTAAAAATGACCCAAAGCACAGAGGTTAGGAAGTTTGCAACAATGTATCCAAAATTCAAACGCAAGTACAACCAGATCAGTGCCGCTGCTGGTTTTATGGATTTTATGGGAAAAGGACTTGGGAAATTTGGGAAATTGGCAGATTTATTGATAGGTGGGTAACTACAATTCCTCCATTGCCGCCGAGAGGTCTTCCCATAACCATTCGGGGTCTTCCAAACCAATATAAAACCGTACAAATGCCCAAGACAAAGGCGAATTACTCCGTCCGGGTATATTGTAAAAGCCAATGGTTGGGATCATCAATGATTCGTGTCCGCCCCAGGATACGGCCATCAAAAACCGCTGAATACGGTGGACAAATGCTTCCATTTTCTCCATCGAATCACATTTGAACTGTACCGAAAACAAGCCGCCACAGCCCTTCATTTGGCGCATAGCCAACTCCTTTTGAGGAAAACTATCGTGAAAAGGATACCATATTTTTTCAACTTTGGGATGTCCATCCAGTTTGTTGATGATGTATTTTGCGCCTTCATCGCTTTGTTTTAACCGCAACGGCAACGTACGCAACCCACGGATCACCAAAGAAGCATCATGCGGGGAAACGATACCGCCTAATGTCATCAACTCCGATTCAAATATCTTTTTTACCATCGCTTTTGCGCCACAAAGCACCCCAATGACGACATCTGAGTGACCATTGAGGTATTTTGTACCCGAATGCACCACTATATCAATCCCAAATTCGGCAGGTTTTTGATAAATCGGTGAGCAATACGAATTGTCAATAATGGTGACAATGCCGTGCTTTTTAGCCAATTCCGCACAAGCCTTCAAGTCTTGTAATTCATAAGTCATGGTATTGGGGCTTTCCAAATACAAGACTTTTGTTTCTGGCCGAATAGCCGCTTCAATATGTGCTATATCTGTACCATCCACGAAGGTATGGGTTACGCCAAAACGGGCGAGTAGTTTTTTGAGCAACGCTGTTGTCCAAGAATACGGACCTTGTTGGCATACCACATGATCGCCCGCAGCCACATTACCAATCAC
>JAAFHO010000670.1 GCA_013297575.1 Chitinophagales bacterium | reverse complement strand
GTAATTCATTGATATTCAATGTGTATTGCCAGTTTTCGCTTGTTTTGTTTACCGTTAATGACTGCGCCAAACGTCCATCAGTGCCTACTATTTCTAATGCCGCTTTACCTGTCCAAGCATTTTTGAGTGACAATACGGTTTGTATAGTTGCAGGATTTGGGGTGATTTGTAGTGGGAACAAAGCCAAAGAAGGCTGTTGTGTGCTACTAGAAGCCAATTCGTAACAACCCGAGTCTGGATCACCCTGACGCGCTTTGCCATCCAAATCAGTAGTGGGTGCTCCCGTAGCGGTACCACCATTAACAGCAGGACCGAGTATCAAATGATAATCGCCATTATCTGCATCAACAAATTCATTAGTGGTATTCTTTTGGTCTTTTGCGGCTACTAAAAAATTAGCCAATGATTCATCAGAACTTTGGTTGCCCCCTAGAGAAATGATTTCTGGAGTGCCAGCCTCCGGTTCATAATTTATACCATTAGGATTTTGTAACAAACAGTTATGCAAATACGCTACCGCACTACTACTATCACTATCTTCCCATTGTGAGAAACCAGCACCTAATGATGCAAGATTATCCACAATCGTACAATTGGTCATTTTTAAAGTAGAAGTAAGACCACTGCCTGCGTTATTATGTACACCACCGGCAGCACCAGTGCCCACATTAAGGTTGCGTGCTACCAAGCAGTTGGTCATAGCAACATTACCATTTATAATATAAACACCCGCTGCCTGCTCTAGTCCTAGATTATCAGTAAAAATAGTATTATTGATCGTCATTGCGCTATCGCCTTCAGCGTAGATACAGCCACCTATATTTGCAGAATTGACTTTAAAGGTAGAATTATCGATATCAACCGCAATATTTGCATTTTGAAAAACAGCACCACCAGTGGTTTCTGCGCCATTTTCTGTGAAGGTACAACCCTCAATAGTCAATCGTGTGGTATCGTTTTGGGTAAATAATGCACCACCAAACATGGCTTGGTTACCATCAAACAAGCAGTTTTTGTACGTAACATTTGATTTGAAACCACTGCTACATGCACCACCGCCATTTGTTGCCTTGTTCCCTTTAAAAGTACAACCATCAAAAGTACCAACACAATCTATACCATAATTGGCTACTGCAGCGGCATAATTTCCTTCGTTGCCTTCGAAAAGTGTATTTTTTACTTCAAAATTTAGTGAATCGCTATTATAAATGGCCGCCGCCGAACTAGGTGCGATATTTTTGATAAACGAGCAGTTTTCCATACGGTATTTTTGCCGATAAGATTGGAAGCCAGTGCCGCCATAATTGGTAGCGATATTGTTTTCAAAACGACAATTGAGGATTTCTGCAAACTTGCCACCTTCGCGGTTGTCGCTATAAACACATACTGCTGAACCTCCAGTATTGCCATTAAAGTTGCAGTTGGTCAATTTATAGGTTGTTTGCCAAGCAAAAATACCTGAACCAAAGCCATCAGTAAGATTATTGATGTTGTTGTTAAAAGAGCAACTATCAATTACCACTCCAACAGATGTACGCGGATAGATACACCCGCGCACGACAGTATTGTTCTCAAAAACGCATTTGCGAATTTCAGCAGCCGTAAGATTGATAAAATAGATACCTGCTGCACGCATCGTTGCGTCGTTTTTCTCAAAACGGCAATTGCTCACAACAAGTCCACTCCCCGCTACGCCGGGCACCATTATACAGCCGCCAGATTCAGCGCGGTTATTGGTGAAAAGGCAGTTGCGCACTGTCGTTTTTGCTTCAACGAAAAGGCCACCGCCCCTGCGGTTGATTTCTGGGTCGGCTGCTACGATGGAAGTATTGCCACCTTTGATTGTTACACCATCAATAATAGCGCGATTAGCAGCATTGCCGTTTTGTGTACGCACCACGTGTATGGCATTGTCAGTACGATTCGTTGAAAAATCGCCATCTAGGTCGTCTCCTTGAATGTCGCCACTTAAAATGGTTTCATTTAGGGCAATATTACGCTGAGAAAGCATGCTTTCAATACCTGAAAATCCGCCATAAAGTTCAACGCCTGATAACAAGAAAAAAGAATTATTGGGTGCAACACCTGTTGGTTTATAGGTGCCTGCCGCAGCCCAAATCTGATTGCTAGGTGCAGCACTGGCCAGTGCATTTTCCAATGAGGTATAAGCATTGGCCCAAGATGTGCCATTGTTTGCGCCTGTAGCATTTGATTTAACGAAAATCACGGTTTGAGCGGGAAGCCAAGTAGCAACCATCAACCAGAGGCATAATTGTGTGAATTTTTTCATGCAAAAGTATGAGTAAAATGATTAAATTTATTTTATATGAATTAATAAATAGTATTCCTAAATGCAAAATTAAATATTGCGTCAGAATAGTTACAATTAATTACACTTTGTGATTAAATTGGTCAGTTTTTTAGCCGTTTTCTAGTATTGTTCCCGAATAATTGCTAAAATTCGTTGCATTTCTATTTTCCATGCTTTACTGCTCCCTCTAAAATTATTGTGCATAAAACTAAAAATCAGGATTTTGCCACTTTTAGCAAGGATATATCCACTGAGGCAATGTACACCACTCATCGAACCCGTTTTGGCAAAAATGTATGGCTTGCCGGTGTCGTTGTTGTACCATTCCTTTATGGTGCCTCGTAAGCCTCCTGCCGGGAATAAAGAAAACAGCCTGTCTTGGTTTTGGGTATGGTATAATTGATTTAATACCTGACATAAATAGCGGGGTGTTACCAAATTATATCTACTAAGACCAGAGCCATCTACCCAGCGGGGTGGGGTAGAGGAGGGTGGGAATACACTATTCACTACCCATTTAACAATAGAATCTTGGCTGGTCAGTCCTAGTTTTTTCATTGATGCCATAATGAGTAATTGCTCTGCAAAAAAATTATCGCTTTCGTACATCATCCAACGATATACGGTATCTACTGGACAAGATTGGATCGTCTTCCATTTTTCATGTCGGAAAGTTTGCTGTATAAAACCATGTAAAATTTCAACTTTTGGGGAAGGTAAGGTATCATTCAATAACTCAACAACTGTATTTTCGTTCGTAATAAATGGAATGGTTTGTACCTCACCCGGAGAAAGATTTTTGCTTGTCCATCCATTACTGTACTCTGCCCGTGTATCTTCGATATATTCAGATTGGTACTGATTAAAATAGGCTGGTTTTGCAAAACTTCTCGTGGAAATAGGATCTATATTAACCTCAAAGCAATTGCCAAAAATCGGCATGATACTCCGCTCCGGTTGATATTGCGTATTGTAATCATCCCAGCACCAGCCAGCACCAAAACGCTTAATACTAAAATTGCGTTCGTGATAATATATCGTTGTTGTGTCTTTTTGCTGCCCTAAAAAATGATAAACAGGCTGCCAGTATTCAAATT
>JAAFHO010000671.1 GCA_013297575.1 Chitinophagales bacterium | reverse complement strand
ACTAATTTTTTAGTGGTTTGTTGCATGTTGTTTTGACTGCTCGGTGTTTGGCCTTTACAGGAAACGAATGGCAGTATTATGGCGAGTAGATAAGTGGGTTTTAGTTTCATAATATGTTAAGCAGGTTAAGTTTTTTTAATGTCGATTTACTGCCCAAAAAATCAGCAGGAATGTTCTTCACAAATGATTAAAAAAGAGCCTACTTTTTTAATCGTTAAAATACCCATTTCTACTTTAAAAATGAGGTAATCTTCCCCTTTTTCCAACAAAGTATCTGTTTCCATTTTCATCGTATGGGCATAAATTAAATACCCTTCTATTAAAGACAGATGATCAGGGAATAACATTTCTTTACTCCACGAACCACTTTCTCCAGAAATATCAATGATACAACCATTGTCAAAAATATACCGAATAAACTTGTGTTCCTGCTGATCGTATTTGTTTTGCCCAATTTGTTTCAGTAACTTATTGCGCTTCTTTAATGCCAGAACGTGAAAATCTTCTTCGCGCTGTTCATCGTATTTATGTCCTATAAAAGTAGGTAATTTTGATAAGTAACCATCAAAAACATAGCCAATTGTACCATTATATTTAATTTTTGCCCAATACCCCTTTAACTTAAAATTGGGGTAATATCCTTTTTCATTGTCTCCTGTTTTCGCACTTCTTTTTATTACTTCAATGGTATATGGATAATTTTGATCTTGACCTTCAAGTGCAATGACTAGACTGCCATTTGTAACCCGACCGATGACCTTGGCGGTATCCGTAGGCGTTGCCCTAATATTCAGTCCTCCTTTGGCCCATACCCAAAGGGAGTCGCCAGGCGAGTAATAGTCAATTGCGAAACAATTGGTCGCGACTAGGCAAAAAATGAGGTGTAGTATTATTTTGTTCATTGTATTAAGGTTTTAATAATTAAGCACACACACAGTTGCTCCCGCAAATATAGATAACCTATCCATATCCAGCGATTATTTAATAAGAAAAGCAGATAAAGCGGTAACACAAAAAAGGCAAAACCTTCCAAAAATACACTTTTACAATTCTGTTACATTATTTTACAAGCAAAAAACAGCTTCGTCGTGGCCAATCCGTAACTTTGCTGTATTGTTTCCTTCAACAAAACAAACAAAGTTATGCAGATTTACACCCTCCCCTTTTTGCTCTTTTTACAATCCTTAAGCACTGGTCAACTAGGGCAGGCAAGGGTACAACCATCGGCAACCAAAACAAATCAGGCATCCACAGCAGCAAGGCAAGCGCACGAACCAGTTTCAGCCACCAAAGTCATATTCCAATCCTTGGACGGCGGCCAAACCTGGCAGGATGTCAGCGCAGGATTACCTGATGGTGTACAAGTTTGGAGTATTTTAGGCACCGATGAGGAGCTCATTTTGGGTACCGAAAACGGTATATACAGCAGCAGTATCACGCCCGTTGTTGTGCCTGTATGGGAAAAAGAGGCGTTTTTGGATGAAAGGATCGGTATTATTGCCCCAGGACGAACTGGCTCGTATGCTTGTAGTTATGGAAATGGCATTTATCAACAAATACGCGGTACAGAAGTTTGGATGCCGATAGACAATAACTTGCAAGACAAATCGGTACTTTCCATATTGGAAACTTCCAACGGTGCTCTTTTTGTCGGGTCAGATAGTGGCATTTTCAAATCAACCGACGGCGGGGCAAGTTGGAAACATGTCTTTGATGATCGCAGGGCCACCCATCTCATTGAGGTAGATGGTGCACTCGTGGGCAGCGGTTACAAAGGCGTAATTCGCTCCACCGATGGCGGCGAACACTGGGATTGGGCAATGACCGAAAACGGGGCATCTATGCGAACGGAAGCGATAGAGGGTGGTATCGCAGCCATTTCCTACGATGGCTGGAAAAAGTGGTTGCATACTTCTATTGACGGTGGTAAAACCTGGCAAGCACAGGATGACAGTGCACCATCGGTGCGTTTTTTGGGCGATATAAAAAGAGCGGGAGAATACCTCTTTTATAGCACCGACGAAGGGGTTTTCCGTTCCTCCAATGAGGGCATCACTTGGGAACTTATGTTCCCGACCAATGGTAGCAATGGGTATAACTTGACGGTTTCAGGTCAGGTGATTTTTGCAGTGCGGATGAGTGGTTGTTAAGCCCCCCTACCCTATTGCTCCAAAAAATTAGTCATAGATTGCGCGACCCCACCTGGCCTCCCCGATGGGTTCAATCGCTTTACACCGCGCTCCGTACCGATCCAAATAAATCCTTCATTATCCTCTACGATGCAAAAAATTTGCCGTTTTTCTTTCCAAATTTCTACAAATTTTGCGCTATTAGAAGACTTACTATTTGTATTAGCAGCAGTAGGAGGATCGTAACGGGACAGCACTACATTATTGGAGGTAGCAGCATTCATCCAAATCGACCCTTTTTTATCTTCATACACAACACCTACAAAATTTGTGGTGAACGTTGTAAAGGCGTTTTCGCCTGTCGCTGGTGTAGCCGAAGGGTTATACCGACAAAGCCCATTCCCACCGGCAAACCACAAATTTCCATTTTTATCTTCTATAATAGATCGAACATTATTAAAAGGTAAGCCATCTTCGTTTTTAAAAATAGTAAATGAACTCCCATCGGCATTAAGCGGAGTCGTGGGATCGTAAAAAAAGACGCCACTCCGCGCACCAAACCAAATTTTCCCAGATTTATCTGCCATAATTGCACTCACCCTGTTTTTCCCAAGGTCATCTCTCATCTTAAAATTGGTGAAGGTGCTGCCGTCGTACCGACTTACGCCATCTTCTGTACCAAACCACATATTTCCTGCATTATCTTCAAAAATACAACCGACCCTATCCTCTACAAGCCCATCTTTTGTGGTTAAATTGGTAAAACTTGTGCCGAGCGCATTTGCACGATAAACTCCCGCCCCCACTGTACCAAACCATAAATTTCCGGCTCGGTCTTGAAAAACAGAAAAAATATGGTAACGCCTTAGCCCTTCTTTATTGGTAAAATTGGTAAATGCTTGCTCACTTCGGCTTCGCTCAGCATGGTCACTTCGACTTCGCTCAGTGACCGTCGAAGCATAGCGGATAATCCCCTCCCAAGATGCAAACCAAATATATCCGTTTTTGTCCTGCAATATATTCCGGGTAATATCTTTTGGACCAAAAGCGGAGTGGATGGCTAAATTTTCCGTAAAAAAAGGATCCCTATCCAGCGGATCTAATTTGGGCAAAGCAGGAACAGCACTACTTGTTGTACCTGCACTTTCGGTGTTTGTTGCGGTGTTGGGTGCTGTTTCGTTGCAAGAAAAAAGAAAAAAAACAATACACCATAAGACGTAAATTGGACTTGAAATTACCTTGCTAAACCGTTGAATATACATAAGATCTGTGATGATAA
>JAAFHO010000668.1 GCA_013297575.1 Chitinophagales bacterium | reverse complement strand
CGTAACAAACCATCATTTGTAAAACACAACACTTCTATATTCTGCATCGAACTGAGTTCGCCATCAAAGGTATTCAGATAATAGGGTACGCCGCCTGTAACCATATAAATTTGAATAATTTGATAACGATCAATGGCGTTGTTTTTCTCTTTCAACATCAATTCCACCTCTTGCAATGTAAAGGGTTCCAAACGAATGCGGTGTGTTAGCCGATTGTGCAACCCCCCTTTATGGTTGATGAGTTCATTAATCATCCAAGATGCCGCTGAGCCACATACGACTAATATAACATCGCTGCGATAGGATGCCCAACTATTCCAAAAGTGTTCTAGCGATGGCATGAAATCCGATTTTGCATTATCAAACCACGGCAATTCATCTAAAAAAATTATTTTTTTATCATCTTTGGATTGCTCTAAACAAAGGATCAATTGCTGAAATGCCTCGAACCAAGTTGAAGCAGATTTATGGTGCTCTATCTTTTCAAACTGAGTATTTAATGCTACCTGAAAATTGGTCAACTGTTGTTTTTTGTTAACATTCCCAATTGCAGTTAGCCTAAAAGTAAATTTTTGATCAAATGCCTCACGTATCAACATCGTCTTACCTACTCTACGGCGACCATAAATTGCTAAAAACTCCGAGCGGTTCGACTGGAGCAAGCCGCGAATTTTCAGCAATTCTTTTTCCCTACCATAAAATTTTTCCATAAGGCAATTTTATTTTTTTGTTTTTGATTGGGCAAAGATACTGCATTTACCGTCTTTAAGTGTACTTTTTTCCGACTTAAAGACGATTAATATTTTATTCTTCGTCTTTAAGTGTGCTTTTGAGAGACTTAAAGACGAAGAATCTTATTCGCTCAATTGTTTTGCGGAAGTATAAACGCGAAGATTACCTCTCTTATCAAAAACTGGTGAAAAGTACCGCAGCGCCCGCCCACTATCACAAAAGCGGTGTAAAAAGTTCGTTTAGTGCAATAGAATTTTGAACCCAAGCATTTGAATGCTCGTTTTTTTGCAAGCCATAGGCTGTTATCATGGTCAAAAATATAGATTTTTTGGTTTTTGTTTGTTCCCTGAATGTTTCTACTTTATGTCGTAATTCTTCTGCGTATCTTTTTTCGATAAATGAGGTATGTTTTACCAACACGCCTTCTGCCAAAAACTCGGATTGGGCACTTTCTTTTAAGTCTTGTATCGCTTGAATCTCTTTTTTTCTGCTAATAATTTCATCTATCACTATATTCAATTTTGCTAAAAGTAGGTTTTTGAATGGGGTTTTAGCAAATTTGAGTGAGCAATTTTGCTAAACGTGGGTTTTGAGATAGGGTTTTAGCAACTTTGAATGAGCAATTTTGCTAAAAGTGGGTTTTGAAATAGGGTTTTAGCAACTTTGAGTGAGCAATTTTGCTAAAAGTGGTTTTTAAAATGGACTTTTAGCAAATTTGAACGAATAGTATGGCTGGATGAGTACCCTTAAGTTGTGCAAAATGAATAACCTATATGCTTATTTGTCGTCAATCAATCTGTTGTTTTTTGAGATTAACGGCGGAAATAGAAGCGCTAATGACTGACTATGTGTAAAATATTTGTATATCCAGTTGATAAATACGATCAAGCGGTTTTTGAATCCAATTAATAAAAACAAGTGCAGGGTCATCCATATTAACCAAGCAAAAAATCCATGAAAGGATAGGCGGGGATGGGCCAAATCAACTACGGCTTTGTTCCTACCAACGGTTGCCATGCTGCCTTTGTTGACATACTTGAATGGAATCAAGTCTTTGTTTTCTACTATGCGCAAGAAATTATTGGCTAAATTTTTTGACTGGTCTATTGCTACACTGGCTAATTGAGGAAATCCTCTGGGATATAAATCACTTTCCATCAAAGCCACATCGCCTAATGCAAAAATATTATTTGTAGATATGACACGATGGTAACTATCGGTTTTCAACTGATTAGATTTTGAAATAAAATCAGGATGTACGCCGTGTGGGACATTGCCTTTAACGCCCGCCGCCCAAATAACAAAAGTAGATTCAATAACGGAGGCATCTTGCATCAGTAATTGTGTCCCATTATATCCTTTCACAACGGTATTCAGTAGAACGGTAACCCCTAATTTTTGTAAATATTCTTTTGCTTTCTGCGAAGATGCCTCACTCATTGCCGACAGTAGTTTTGACGATCCTTCCAAAAGAAAAATATTCATTTCAGCAAAATTCAATTCGGGATATTCAAATGGCAACGTATCGGTTTTCATTTCGGCTAATGCGCCACTCAGTTCCACTCCGGTAGGTCCACCACCGACAATAACTACGGATAAAAGTTTCTTTTTCTTTGCTGTATTTGCGGTGAGGGCATCTTCAAAATGTTGTAGTAAAGTATTTCGGATTTGTAATGCTTCAAAGGTCGATTTCATAGGGTAAGTTTTCTGCTCAATAGCCTCATTTCCAAAATAATTTGTGACAGCACCGGTGGCAATCACCAAGTAATCGTAGGAAAAATTTCCATTTACCGTTTCAATATTATTTTTTTCTACGTTGATATTGGTAACATCGGTGATGCGGATATTGACATTTTTGCTCTTGTGGAAAATATTACGCAAGGGAAAAGAAATGTTACTCGCATCTAAGTTGGCCATTGCCACTTGATAAAACAAGGGTTGAAACTGGTGATAATTATTTTTATCAATTAATGTAATGGTGTAATTAGGGTGGTTATTCAATGTTCTTGCTAATTTTAAACCCGCAAACCCTGCTCCGATAATTACAATATGTTTTTTGGAATGTTTGGCATATTCGGTTGCCACGCCCTGCAATGAATCACTGTATTCTTTTAAGATATTTGCGTTTATTACTGGTTTTTCATCGGATGGAATGGTAATGGTCATTTCGTCCGCAAACTTTGAAAGTTCCGGGTAGTTTTCTTGAATCTTAACGCTTGTTTCAAGAATTTCTTTGTTTAATTCGTCTTTGGTTTTCATATATAATTTATTTTTGTAGAAAGAATTGTTTTCTTGATGGAATTGATTCAATTTTAAATTTGACGATAATGGGCTAATTCGTGTCTTTGGTATCCGACTTTTTGGAAGCCGGATACCTATAAGAAGCCAACCATGCGCTAAATAATACTAATATGGTAATCATTTGATTTGTATAGTTTGCTTTATTATCATTTGTTATTTCCATCTGCCTGGACTCCAGTAATGACCCCTGCGGTTTGTTTTCCACCTACCGGGTTGGTAATTACGATGCCTATTAGGTACCACCCAATGTCCATTAGATTGATTGTACATTTGTTTTTTTCGATTCCAATGCCAATTACCTTCCACCCAAACATGTGAGGGACTAGGACGCATTGGCCTTGGTGCCTCGATATAAGTTGGTTCGGTATCCGAGTAAT
>JAAFHO010000067.1 GCA_013297575.1 Chitinophagales bacterium | reverse complement strand
GGGGTGGGGCGGCCACCCGGCCAGGGTTCATCGTGTTCCCTTGATTTACCGTGCGGGTTTTTAAGTAAATTGGCCGACATCCTGTACCAACTTGTATAATGGTCGTATCCATCCGGATTACAGGACGGATCAATGATAACTACGGTGTTTTTGAGCCATTCTTTTATGGATGCATCGGTTTGGGTGGCCAATTGCCAAGCCAAAAGCATACTGCACTCCGCACCAGAAGGTTCATTACCGTGTACACTCATATTGAGCCAAACAATGGCGGGCGCATTGAGCGGATTTCCCTTTCCATTATCATTGGACATACCGGCAATACTTATGTTATTGAGCCGTATTTCCTCCAAACGCGCCATATTTTCGGGTGATGAAAACATGGCCACTTGCAATGGACGCGCCTCGTTGGTGTTACCGTATCGCTCTAGTTTTACCGTCGCAGGCGCATTAGCGGCCACATACTCAAAATAATCCGTCAGTAAATGGTGGGGCGTAAACTGCTCACCCAGCTGGTGCGGCAAAAACTCGTCGGGTGTTTGTAGCCCTTTCTGTGCATATATGGGTTGTAAAAAAGCAACAAGTGTTATTAATATCGTCGAGTACCTAAGAGCCATAGTCGTAAGATTCAATTTTGAGCCGACAAAGTTCTGAAAATATTATAACGTATTGTTGTTTTTGGCGAATAAACTTTCTTCTGCTCCATAGGACTACGGTTTATACACATCTTTACATCAATTCAGGCTTTACAAGTTTTGATCGCATATAGGGCTTTCTTATAAAAATTTCAGGTGCAGCGCACCGAAATATTTGTAGCAATGGTGAGATATTCACGTTTTTAAGGTGCAGCGCACCGCAATATTTGTAGCAATGGTGAGATATTTGCGTTTTTAAGGTGCAGCGCACCGCAATATTACATTTAATGTTACGGTGCGCTGCACCTTCAACCTTGATGTTGCCGATTTTGCTACAAATATTACGGTGCGCTGCACCTTTATGGATATTGGTTTATCGGGTTATTAATAAAACAGCATTAGTTAGCCGAAGCACAGTAACTGAGTCGGTAACTGAGCGCAGTCGAAGTTAGTCGAAGTCCGGTAACTGAGTCGGTAACTGAGCGTAGCCGAAGTTAGCCGAAGCACGGTAACTGAGCGTAGCCGAAGTTAGCCGAAGCACGGTAACTGAGCGCAGCCGAAGTTACTTTTCCTGCACCATACGCACCGCTTTCAACACCCATTGGCGCGGTAAGAAACGAGATGCCTGTGCATTCATCCAGTTCATAAAGCCAGGAATAACGGTGTGGCCTCCTTTCATCATTTGTTGATAGCCATAATCCGCTACTTCTTTGGCAGTAGGTAGTTTTTTGCCTTTTACCAATTTGCTTTCGTGCAGATCGGCTGCGGATTGGAAACCAGTTTCGGAGGCACCCGGACAAAGCGTTGTAATGGTTACGCCAGTACCCTCTAATTCATTACCTATGGCCTCCCCAAGGAAAAGCACATACGCTTTTGTGGCAAAATATACGGCCATGGTTGGGCCAGGTTGGAAAGCCGCCGTAGAAGCCACGTTCATGATTTTTCCTGCGCCTTTGGCCACCATTGGTTTCACGAATAAATGGCTTAATTTCGTCAATGATTTAATATTAAGGTCGATCATATTTTCCAGTTTTGCGTAATCGGCGTTAATAAAATGCGCAAAATCACCAAATCCGGCATTGTTGACCAAATAATCAATATGGATACCTTTTGATTGCAAAGTATCATAAATGCTTTGTACTTCGTCCATTTTGCTAAGGTCTTTAGCCATGACCAACACCTCTATTTGGTATTGTTGGCGGAGTTCTTCTGCCAAAGCATTCAACTTATCTGCGCTGCGGGCAACAAGTACTAAGTGAATGCCATCTTTTGCAAAATTACGGGCAAATTCCACCCCAAATCCTAAAGATGCGCCTGTTACTAATGCTGTTTTTTTCATAATAAATTTTTTTGCCGAACAAATATTCGGTTACGTGAACAAATTTTTTTGTAAAAACTTAGCCAGCGGTTTCGACAGAAATGGGAGCGACTAAGTTTTTACTTTTATTTAGATTTTAATGCTGCCCCAAGCCATTTCGAAACACTTTTCTAGTTCGCCTTGGATCAAGCGGTATTCTTTTTTAGTGATTACTTTAACTACTTCGTGTATAGCGCCTTGAATAAATGCTTTTGCAATTTCGACACTAACTTTTTTAATCAGCCCTTGCTCCTGTGCTTGGATCAACAAGTTATCCAATGGGATAAACATAGCCTCTGTTTCAGCAATCAAATCTTCAGAAATAAGGCCGCTGTATAAAAACTGCTCTACAAACAACATTTTTTCAGGTTGTTGAAGGCAAAAGCCAAAATAGGCCAACCACATCCGCTTGAATGTCTCCTGAAAAGTATCAGAAAGATGGGCGGGATCAAACAGCACTGCCGCAATTTCTTTTTTGGTAGTGAGGTAAACATCCTCAATTAATTGCTCCTTATCGCTATAATACACATACATAGTACCCGTGCCGATACCTGCTTCTCTAGCAACATCCGCTATTTTCAATCCTGAAAATCCCGTTCTTATGACCAATCTTAATGTTGCTGTTTGAATCGCAGCCAGCTTTTGCTCGTCCTTTAACTTGGGCATCTATGCTCTATGTTTAAATTAACGCTGCAAAGGTAGGCGAATATTTATTCGACAACCAAATTTTTGAGCGAATTTTTTTTCGGTAAAAAAAATAATATTGATAATCAGTCATTTATAATGACTTGCTAAGTCACGATACAATCCTAAAGCCTTGTGAGCGTTATAGTACATTATAGAAAAAGTATCCATGAAATATATTATTGCACTTATCTTTTTAATCTTTGTTGTATCTAATTGTACGGGTCAAGTAAAAAGTGGCACATATAGAACGATGCTCAAAAAATTATTGAGCCATACAGTACCCGAAACAACAGTAGAGGAGGCTAAATTCAAGAAAGAAGCGGTTTTTTTAGATGCGCGCGAGCCAAAGGAATACGCTGTGAGTCATATAGAGGGCAGTACTCATGTGGGGTACGATCATTTTGATTTGTCAAAAATACCTGTTATGCCAAAGGACACGCCTATTATTGTGTATTGCTCTGTAGGTTACAGGAGCGAAAAAGTAGCAGAACAGTTGATTGCTGCGGGTTATAGCAAGGTATCCAACCTTTATGGTGGTATTTTTGAGTGGGTCAATGAAGAACAACCAGTATATGATACACAGGGCCAAACATCAAAGGTACATGCCTATAACAAGGCATGGGGGGTATGGCTCAATAAAGGGAAAAAAGTGTATTAAGTATTTGGAATAAGGATTAAATACCCAATATTTTATCCAAAAACATAGTCGTCATACAGACCACGATGAGTGCCAAAAACAGCACTTCAGCAATTGCTTTGTTCCGTATCGACTGAAAGGTAAGTGCCAAGAAAGTACCTATCGCTGTACCTGCTAATAAAAAATGTTCTATTTGAGGTTGATTTCGTAGCAATATGCTCAATGTCACAGCAAATATAAGCCAATAAAGGATATTATTGTACTTCTGCACTTGTATCAATCGTTTGAAATAGTAGGTGTTATAACTAAATAATACGATGAGCAAAATAAGGATAAGTAATCCAATTTGAGCAAAGAAAACGAGCGGAAAACTCAAATTAAAATTCCAAAACTCGAATAATATCCGGAACTGTTCCTTCCGAAATTCAGCACCTTGGTCAAACCAAACCGAAGTACCCCAACCGATAAAACCTGGCACAAATGCCCCTACAAAAAACACTGCAATCTCCTTTGTTTTGATGGAACGAAGGTGCAATATGGATAACAAACCTATGGGCAATAGCCAAATAACAGGCACATAAAACAAGGCTGCTGTTGCCAGCAACAAACCAATATCAAAGGTAATTAAGGTAATGCTAGACGACTTGTAAATATTAAAAACAAACCGATAGGCTATTGGGAAAAAAGTAGCCGCGACCAATGGAGGAGACAAAAACTGGAAATCGGCAACACAAGACATGGCCAGCACATAAAAAAGGGGTACCAGCCAATTGCGTTCAGGGTTAACACGGCTTGTATTGACCATCCAGTTGATCAATAGCGCCTGTATAAATACGAATATTGCCGACACAGCGGCCGACAGTAAAGGAACATTACTGACCCAACCAAACAAAAGCAGGTATAGTTTGCCCGCGCCGTCAACTGGAGTTGTATCTGGACTGATAAAACCCATTAAGGCGGGCATTCTGATCAAGCCTGTAAACAAGGCGATCATTAAAGCCGTAGTGACTTGGTTATTCCGAAATAATGCTAACACGCCGCGAAGGTAAATTATTCTGTCGGAATTTGAATATCTATTGAGGTACCTTTCCCAATTTCGCTGCGTAATTGGATAGGCCAGCCGTGTTGTTTACATATTTCACGGACATAAAACAAGCCAAGGCCAAAGCCTTTAACATTGTGTACATTGCCCGTAGAAACCCTATAAAACTTATCAAATACCCGTTTTTGGTGCTCTTTGGAGATTCCAAGGCCATTATCTGCTACTTTTAGCCCAACTCCTTTTTTACTTTTGTACAATCCTACTACGATTTCGGGCGGCACATTGGGCTTAGAATATTTTACTGCATTATCTACTAAATTATGTAAAATATTGGTCAAATGCAGGCGATCGGCCATCACAATGGGGTGTGGAATACCCAAATGCAATTGTAAAGTACCGTGTCTTTCTCCTATTTTTAATTCTAATGAAGGAGAAAGGCTATTGATCAGTTCTTCCAAATCCACTTTTTCTTTATTCAATTCCAAATGATCGCGCTCAATTTTAGCCAACTGCAATACCTTTTCCACTTGCGTATTCAAGCGCATTACTTGCTCCTTGATAATACCAGCATAACGATTGAGGCGCATATCGCTCTTAATCGCTGCATTTTGTAAAAAGACATCTGTTGAGATATTGATCGTAGAAATAGGCGTTTTGAACTCGTGCGTCATATTATTGATAAAATCGCGCTGGAGTTCTGATAACTGTTTTTGCCTCAAAATGACAAACATGGAATAAATAAAAAACGCCACAGTAACTAGCATTAGCAACGAAAACACCACAACAATCCACATATTACTGATCAGGCTCGCATTTTTGTCTGGAAAACGTATCCCAAAATAATAGATAAAATCAGCATCATCCAAAGCGGGCAAAGTGTTTTTTTGGCTCAAATCTTCGTTAAACACAAAACCTTCTTTTACATAACGAATCATTTTTCCGGCCACCATTTGGTTACTGGAACAATCAAAAATACCGTAGTGAAAAGCCTCTTTAAGTCCCTGCGCCTCTAAAGATTGTCCTAGATAATGCTCCAAATCACCCGCTTTAAACTGGTTATTGATGTTCACTACATAGTAATTGGAATAAGGCTGAACAATAAGATTTTTGGCAGGTAATGTGAAGGCTGGCGAAGAGGTATAACTCAACTTATTCGCCGTTTCGAGCAATGCTTGAAATACCTTGCGATTGAACTCGCGTTCCTGTAAATCATAAGTCAGCAATACCCAATACGTTTGCACAGCAAGTAAACTGGCAATAGCTATAGCACCGAGTATAATGACACGACGAATAATGGCGTTGGTCATATCTCCCTTAATTGGCCATTTGTGGGCAACGAATATCCCCAAAGAAGTACATCAGGCCAATACCCAAGAACATATAAGTATCGTTGGATTTGCCATTACCACGCTGTCTGCCCGGAAGTCCTACACGTGGCTCGTTAGAGCGGTCTGCTAAAGCGGCAGCAATTTCACCGCGTTGTCCTTTTATATCGCGAACATCAGCATAATTGCCGCTTACATCATCAATATAATCGGTAAATAATTTGCGGGCACTAAAGGCCACATCAAGACTCCAGCGGTACGAAAGATCATATCGAAAACCCATTCCATAAGCAATGCCGCCTTGTAAGGTATTGTATTCTTCGCCACGAAACTGGCCTTCGGTTCCCAATTCTACCAAACGATAGGATTTTCCCTGGTATTCCGCTTTAGGATTGAAATAAAATCCCGTTGGCCCTACAAACATATAAGGTGAAAAGAAATAATCGCGGTGGCCATGCACATAAGGCATAAAGTTAAATTCGAGGGTGGCTGCTCCATCAATCAAAATGCTATTAAAACTGAGGTTACGGCGTTGCTCAAAAATATTCTTAGAATCCGCATCAGTTGCACTAATTCGGCCATAATTAGCACCAAAACGCAAAGCCAACCGGTCGTTAATATTATAACGAGCACCTGCTCCACCCGCTAGATGGATACGATTGACTCGAAAATTAGTGTTTAGGTCGCCAAAATAATTGGAAACACCAATCCAAGCCCCTGTTTCCCAACCTTTCATTTGAGCAAAAGAAACTTGTGTGCATAGGAGCATCGCACTAATGGTAAGTGTACAGTATTTGATATATTGCATAATTTATATTGATCGAAATGGCATTCAGAATGGTGTTTCCTTAATTTGGTATTCTATTGGGGCTGCAAAGGTACATAAGGTTGCCTAAATTGCGTTTATTTTAACAGAACACTAAAAACGACGAAAAATCATTTGGATTGTTTTGCCTTATAGCATTCGACTTAATTAATTTTGGGGAGTATTTAATCTTTGACGACAACTATTTTGGTCCGGTAGCAAATATTTTGTTTTGAATGAGCAAATACCCTGAACTAATCCATCCGACTGCTCTTTATTATAAAGTGTCAGAATACTATCAAATTAATTGAAAAAACAGACTAATTAAAAAAATACTCCTATCTTTGTTATTGCATTGGCAGCAAACAGGCTACTGTTGGCGTTTTCCCATCCTAAAATATTTGTTCATCCATTTATGAAATCTTTATTTGTCATTATATCTATTGCATTAGGGTGTATATGCACACTTCATGCGCAACAAGCCACAACATCAACTACGGAAACACCAGAAAAGGAAAAATCAAAATTGATTCAATTTTCAGGTATATTGGTTACCGATGATGGCAAAGGTATGATTCCTGTACCTTATGCGACTATCTTTTTACCAGAAAAACACAGAGGAACCTATTCCGATTATCGTGGCTTTTTCTCTTTGGTCGTAGAAAAGGGTGATAAAATTAAGTTTACATACCTAGGGCTGGAGACTAAAACAATCACCATTCCCGATACTTTAACACAAGATCGGTACTCTGTAGTGCAATTTTTGCCGCAGGACACTTTTACCTTGCCCACAATTGTCATTTTTGCATGGCCATCCAGAGAGCATTTTAAGATCGAATTTTTAAAGATGGACGTCACCACCGAGTTGCAAAAGCGTGCCGTTAAAAACTTGGCCAATGAATACCTTAAAGATGCACGCAAAAACGACGAAATTGTAGCGTTTTCGGGCAAAGAAGGCGCCAATTATTACCTTCGCCAGCAATCTAGGGAGTTTGTATATATGGGACAAACACCACCCATGAATATCTTTAGTCCATTGGCTTGGGCTAAGTTCTTTGGCGATTGGAAAGATGGAAAATTCAAGAAAAAAGAATAATTACGGATAAAACAACCAAACGCACAAAGTTTAATACCGCTTAAATGCCCTAAAAAAGCGATCTGGCAGCTCTTGTCTGCAAGCCGCTTGGTAATCCTGAAAAGAACAGGGGATAAGCCGATGCCTTTGGTGCTTGCGTTTAATATCAATCGGGACTTGCAGCCACCATCGCCCTGTAAAAGTACTTTTCCAAAAAGTAAGTTGGTAATTAAACTCGGGCATGTCCACCACATATTCAGTAAGTCCTTTGAAACTTACTGGATAATCGCCTTTGCGGTTAAAAAAACCATCTAAGAAATACCAAATTAACTGCGCCGATGATTGGGCAGTTACGCCATTTATATCTTTAGCAGATTCTAGGCCATACACCCCAAATGAGGTCAACTTGTCGCTCATACCAGCATAACGCGTAAGCTGGCAGGCTTCTTCGAGAAAAAAACCAGACACAGAAGGGTTGTGCACGCCCGGTGCTTCGCAGTTTTTTAAAGCATTGAGGTGAAAACTCAATAGATCAGCATCCCTCAATATCGGCTCCGTCTCTTCCAATGCTGTACGCGAGCGACCTAAGCGATACACTTCAAAATTATTTTTTTCCAACATCTTTTGCACAGATGGAGGCATCAAATGTGCTTGTGACCCGATGAGGGCATAATGAAACAGCATAGGATGACCAATATCCACCAATGGCTCGAGTGTAGTCATAAAACGAAATACTTCGTCGATACTTGTCCAATTAACTACGGCTTTTGCTTCTTGGTAAGCGAGGAATTGTGCACGAGCAAGGTCATTGCTTCCTCCAATCAAAACAGGTACAATTTTACCCGTAATTAATTCATAAATCACAGAAACCAGTTGGGTCGTATCAGCTTTACGCAAGTTACCCAAATCGGCAATAGCACCATCTGTAAACGGCGCAGCATAACCATACAGTGCCATACGAACAGCATTAGCAGATGCTTCATCTGTACCAATTAACGCTATTTTTACTTTTTTTAGATCGGGTAAATCTTTTTGAAAAAACACAATCTGCTGCCCTAAGGACTCATTAGTACCTTTTCGGGCATAATCGGGGATAGATTTTGGGAGCGGCTTTAGCCAGTTTTGTAACATAGCCACAAAGGTAAGGAACGGTGTTGGAATAAAGGTACAGATTGATGCACATCTAAGTTGTTTCTGTTTATATTATTTAATCAATTACCTTTGCCGCGCCTTGTTACATGGTAAACTCAACTTAGTAACGAATAACCAATTATTAACGCCATTCAATAAAAGAGCGTATTAACCAAACGTAATTGAAAGGGCATCATTTAATTCAATAAAACAAATTATTCATGGTAGATTTGCTTGAAAAATACAAACAAAAGCAACCCGAAATAGTCTTTGAATGGCACGATTCAGAAACAGAGGCTGAAGGATGGATTGTGATCAACTCTTTACGCGGCGGTGCTGCTGGTGGTGGCACGCGTATGCGCAAGGGCCTCACACGGGAGGAGGTAACTTCTTTGGCCAAAGTAATGGAAATTAAATTTAGTGTGGCTGGGCCGCCCATTGGCGGTGCAAAAAGCGGCATCAACTTTGATCCTTCCGATCCTCGCCGTTTGGAAGTGCTGGCGCGGTGGTACCGTGCGGCGTTACCCATCTTGAAGCATTATTATGGTACAGGCGGCGATTTGAATGTAGATGAAATAAAAGATGTAGTACCCATCACAGAAGACCTTGGTTTATGGCATCCACAAGAGGGTATTGTGAGAGGCCACTTGAAACCAACAGAGGGCGGTCAAATCAATGTCATCGGTCAATTAAGGTATGGTTGTACTAAAATTGTGGAAGACCCCGAATACGTACCCGAGGGAGGGGAGCATCGTTATGCAGTGGCTGATTTGATTACGGGTTATGGCGTGGCAGAGTCCGTAAGACATTTTTATGATATATTCCATCAATCGGGTTTATCCGGCAAAACTGCTATTATACAAGGTTGGGGCAATGTGGCCTCTGCGGCGGCATGTTACTTAGCCAAGGAGGGCGTGAAAATCATAGGTATTATTGACAGGGCTGGCGGTATCATACGAAAAGAAGGATTGTCGTTGGAAGAAGTAAAAGCACTCTTTAGTAATAAGGTCGGCAACCAACTTATGGCATCCGATTTATTACCATTTGATGTAGTGAATAAAGAGATTTGGGAATTGGGTGCGCAGATATTTATTCCGGGAGCAGCCTCTAAAATTGTGACGCGAGCACAAGTTGATAGTCTAATTGCGCACAACATTGAATGTATATCCTGCGGGGCTAATGTGCCCTTTACGGATGACCAAGTGTTCTTTGGGCCGACCGCCAAATATGCCGATGAGCAAACTGGTGTCATTCCCGATTTTTTAGCAAATTGTGGTATGGCTCGGGTCTTCGCATATTTGATGCAACCAGATATTGTGATGACTGACAGTGCAATTTTTAATGATATATCGGCTATAATTAGGGCCGGATTAGCAGAAGTTGCGGTAAATAACCCCAATCCAAAAAAAATTTCGGCCTCTGCGCTATATTTAGCACTCAGAAAGTTGGGCGTTTAACAAAAATATCCACAACTTTGCGGCTGGAAACCATTAAAATGGTTTTTTATACAAAAACTAAACAGCGATTTTTGCAAAACAAACTCGTTTATTGTTAACCTTTTTCATTTCACTAATCAATAGTGACATCATGTCAATGAGGAAATTAATTTTTACTTTTCTTTTCGGTGCTTTAGCCGCGAGCCTTTCCGCACAAGACGCATCTGCTCCAACTGCACCTTATCGCTCATTCTCTCCTGCTGATCAGTGGGAAGTAGGCGTTCACCTCGGATTACCATTTGTAAGTGGTGATGTCGATTCTAAGTTCCCCGGTTTCGGAGGAGGCTTGCATGTTCGTAAATCACTCGATCATGTATTTTCTATTCGTTTGAACTCGCTTTTTGCTAGTGCATCAAATGAGAATAATGCGACTTCTGATCTTCGAAAATCCGATATGACTTGGATTTCAGGTGGTGGTGAAGTTGTGGTTGCTCTTAATAATTTGATTTGGAACAAGCCATACCACAAGTTGCTTTTAAATGCTTTTGGTGGTGTTGGTGGTACTCGATTTAAATCAACTTATGAGAATATCCCATCAGTAGCTAACGGTGAAACGACTTACAATACTGCCTATATCAATGGTGGTGCTGGTATCTCTTACCGTGTTAGTCCAAAATTCAATATCGGTTTGGAATATACCGTTTATTCTGCCTTTGGTAAAGGCGGTGACCGCTTGGATGGTGATCCAAACATCGCATTCCAAGGTACTTCTTACCGCGATAACCTTCACTTCCCAAATCTTACTTTGAACTTTAACTTAGGTGGTAAAGACAAGAAGACAGGTTTGGCTAGAGTAGAGCCTCGCTACTGGGCAAATCCATTGGATGGTGTTTCTACTGCAATCAGTGCATTAGAAGCGCGTGCTATCTATGATCCTACCGATAGCGATGGCGACGGTATCATCAACGATATCGACCAAGAAGATAATAGCCCTGCTGGCGCACGTGTGGACAGCAAAGGTGTAACTTTGGATTCTGATGGCGACAAAATGCCTGATTACAAAGATAAAGAGCCATTCTCTCCTCCAGGTTACCCAGTTGATGCTATGGGTGTTGCACAAGTACCTAAGCCAAAAATTCTTACAGAAGACGACGTTAATCGTATCGTTGATGCTAAATTGGCTAATTTCAAACTACCAACTCAACCATCTGTTGTAGATTGGTTCCTTCCAATGGTACATTTCGACTTGAACAGCTATACTGTAAAGAAAAGCGAGTACGAAAAATTGTATCAAGTGGCACAAGTGTTGAAGTCGAACCCAACGATCCGTTTGGTGGCTACTGGCAACACAGACCGTTTGAACAATGAGACTTACAACAATGTATTGTCTTACAACCGTGCTAATGCGGTAGTTGCGCACTTGGTGGCTCAATATGGTATCGCTCGCGATCGCGTTGTTTTGAACTGGGCTGGTGAGGGTGTTAATATCATCCCAACTAACACAGGCAATGTAACCAATCGTCGCGTTGAATTCCGCGTTGCTAAAGCTGCTGACAAAGAAATGGGTCGCCCAGAAGGTAAAGAAGCAGGAAAAGGCCGTATCGAAGGTAACTCTTCTGGTTTCTAATTTTTGCTCAATATTCAATAGGCTTTCGGGTCTATTTTAAATAGCAGGCAGCCCTTTCATCATGTAGGGGCTGCCTGTTTTTATTTTTTATCTTATGAAACAGTTCGTCATTCTCGTTGCTATCATAGCACTTTTAGCCCCATTTGGTACCTCAGCCCAAACAACCAAGATTAAAAAAGTAGTACTACAAGGCTTTTGGTGGGACTACAAAAACAACAATTTTACTAATAGCTGGAGTAATTACTTAACAGAACTGGCACCCAGACTAAAATCAATGGGTATTGATGCCGTGTGGATACCTCCCTGTTACAAAAACCAATCGCCTACTTGGGTGGGTTATGGCCCAATGGATCATTACGATCTTGGCGATAAATACCAAAAAGGTAGCCCAAACACCTATACCGGCATGGGTACTAAGGATGAGTTATTGCGGATGATCGCAGTATTGCATGCTAATGGTATCGAAGTGATCCAAGATGTAGTACTTAACCATGTGGATGGCGCAGGCAGTGCTTCCGGTGGTGGTGGACAAGATCCCGAACCTATCTACTCTCTCGCCTCGAATAGCGGTTACAAAAACTTCCGATATACTTGCTTTGCTACTCCGGCCATAGATGAATCCCAAAATGACTACTGGACGCGTAGTGGCCGATGGCCTAAAAATTATACCAATTTTCATCCTAATGCGAATAATAACTGTAACAGTGGTGATATATGTGCAGCGTTTTTTGGCCCAGACATAGATTATTCTCTCAATTCATCGGGTATTAGTTCTAATATTCCCACTTCGGGAGCACCTGCCGGGTATCCCGCTACCCGCACCTACCATAATCCTACACAAGGCACCGATTATATGTACAACGGTGCTACCAACTGGCTCAAATGGTTCCATAAACAGACTAATGTGGATGGCTACCGATGGGATGCTGTAAAACATTTTCCGCTCTATGTCCAACGTGATATTACGCGCCAAGCCAAATACCTAACGGGTAGTTTCAATGGAGGCTATGGGATGTATAATATTGGTGAATGGATCGGAGACAAAGGCGTGCTTGATCCGTATGTAACCAATATGGCGGCTACAAGTCTAGGTTTTGGCTATGAGGAGCATACAGGTACTTTTGATTTTAACCTGCGGTGCTATAATACTCAGGCAAATTCGGGTCTTGCCAGTTTATATGATTTGGTAACGAGTAACATCAGTGGAAGCTACGATTTGGCCAATCTTCCTGGCCTCCAACAAGACAAACGCTATTACGACTATGCTTCACCTTCGGCGCGTGTACACCGCACGGCACCATTTGTGAATAGCCACGACACTTATCGCCCATATTTGGATGCAAATGGTAATTTTTTAAAACCCTTGGGGGATCCCACTGGCTGGAATGAAGGACAAGAATTAGGTGGTAAAGGAAAACATATTGACCCACGCGAACCACGTGTTGCAGTTGCTTATGCTGTTATTATGGCTATGGACGGTAACCCAATGGTCTTTTTTGAAGATATATTTAACATTGGTACAACCAGTAAAAGATGGGCGCACCAGCCCACTAGTACTACCGATTTGCCTACTTGGAACGATGTGGCGAATATCATACAATGCCACCAAAAATTAGCCTTTAAAGATGGCAACTATAAAGTACGAAGTGCCGAAGCTGGCGCATTCTATCCTTCGGGATCAAGCGCCAATAATCACTTGGTGTTTGAACGGAGTGCGAAAGCCGTCATTGGCGTAAATGACCAATTCAGCACCGATCAGGAAATGTGGATTGATTCCGATTTTGCCGCTGGAACTATATTAATGGATTATTCTGGCGCAAATGGTACTACTACATCGGTGGTACAAAACGATAAACGTGTCTTTATCAAAACTAAATCTGTTGGGCATACTATTCCTAATGTATTTGGACATGGATACTCCGTATGGGCTCCCGTGCCTAATAATGTGCCCTTTACAACCGTCACCGCACTTTTAGCACACCTCAATTATACACCTCCTCGCGCTACTGAAACAACGCAAGAATGGGAAATGGACGATGATTTGGGGGATAGCCATTGCGGCTCCTTGGGTTACGGTGGCAAAACACCCGACAACTCTCCTAATGACCGCGTGGTGGGTAAGTTTTTTGCTGCGGCCAATACAAATGTGTCCTATACTGCTACGCTAGGTGCTGTAGGAACAAGTATTACTTTAGATATTTGTAAATTAGATGGCACAGTGATGGGTACAGTAAGCGGAAGTACGGCTACCATTACTGGTTCATTTACCAATGATGCGACGCGTTGGTTAACGATCAAAGTACGCAATACCGCCGCCAATACGCTAGGGCAAAAATGCTTTGTCAAAATGACTTATACCGCACCAGCAACCGTTGTAACCAATGCGTTTCCTGCTGCCACAACAGTCTCAATTTGGACCAGTAATGGTGGTTCCAATGATTGGAATGACCCCAAAAACTGGGAAGAATGTAAAATTCCATTGTGTACAGGGACTGTTTTAATTCCACATGAAGTGAAATTTATGCCAAAATTAGATGCTTGTTTTACAGGTACTTTGATCAATAACGCAGGATTGTCGCTCAAACCCAAAGTTTTTCTACACGGCCCCTATAATGCAAGCACGGGTTTGATGAATGATGATTTGAGGGTGGGAAATTTCATACCATTAACAACACCTTATGGGGGCACAGAAGTGACTACAGCCGCTGCGCTTGGTGTAACAGGCAACAATGCCATTGTGGATTGGGTAAAAGTAGAATTACGCGACAAAAATACGCCTTCCACTATTTTGCAAACCCGTAGCGCACTATTGCAGCGCGATGGCGATGTAGTAGGTGTTGATGGGGTATCGCCCCTGTTCTTAAATGGTGTTTTAAGCGATAATTATTATATCGCTATC
>JAAFHO010000669.1 GCA_013297575.1 Chitinophagales bacterium | reverse complement strand
GTTACGCATCAGTGCTCCGCCACAATGATCGAAATGCAGGTGCGTTAAAAAAACATCGGTAATATCGGAGGGTTTTAGACCCGTTTGAGCCAGCGATTCCAGTAGCGCGCCACTGTTTTCAGGCAAAAAATGGCTGCGGAATTTTTCATCCTGTTTCTCGCCCATTCCCGTGTCAATCAATATATTACGACCATCTTCGGTTTGCACCAACATGGTACGTACGGCCCAAGTACACAGGTTATTTTCGTCGGGAGGATTGAGTTTGGCCCACATACGGCGTGGCACGATACCAAACATGGCACCGCCGTCTAATTTGAAAGTGCCCGAAAAAAGTGGGGTAATGCGTACTGACATAGTAATGTGTGGGTTATTATAACCAGAATATTCGCGTCTTGGAATGCCATCCAAGTACGAGACATCAGCGTTGCTTAAGCACCACCGCAAAGTGGTTAAACGTGATTAGCCTTATATGAAATGTTAGAAAACTACGCAACAACTAGCCCTTTATCCTGCCGATCAATCACAAATGTCACTAACGCAGTAAGCAACAAACCTGTCATCACCAAGTATTTCCCATTGGGCAGCACCGTTTCCAATCCAAACCAATCGCCAGTAACATAAATCAATCCAATACCAAAAAGACTTTTGATGATTTCAAAAAGAGGCGCGTACGGATTGCGATCCATAAATTCCGAATAGGCATAAATCGACATAAAAATAAAGGCCGCATACACAAAAATACCCGGTATCCCAATCAAAGCAAGGTTGCCAAAGAAATATAATGTAAGTACAAAAACCCAAGTCAATTGAATATAAGACCAAATTTGAATAGACCGAGCCGAAGTAGGCGCGTACTTTTCAAATTGATAAGGATTTTCAATTTTATCCACTGGAAAACGCGCTTCCACATCGGCAGGTCGCCAGCCAGTGGGCTTGAACCATATCGTGAATTTATCCATTATATTTCCAGCGTACCAAGCATCTTTTACCATCAGCCATAGGTGCTGAAAATTGATTTTGATGGGATTCCAAGTCTTTGCAGGTCGCGTAATACCATATACAGGCGGTGCTTCCGGCAGTTCTTCTTGAAATGTACCAAATATCTTATCCCAAATAATAAAAATCTGACCGTGGTTTTTGTCCATGTACTCGCGGTTGAGCGCATGGTGTACACGGTGGTGCGAAGGCGTAACAATGATATGCTCCAGAAAACCCATTTTGCCAATATGCTGGGTATGGTACCAAAATTGGGCAAATAAATGGAGCGGCGCCACTACCGCAATAACCTGCGCTGGCACACCCAACAAAGCCGCAGGCAACAAAAATACCGTAAATAAATTGACAAATGAAGAAATACTCTGGCGCAATGCGCAGGCCAAATTAAACTCTTCACTGCTGTGGTGAATGGCGTGCTTATTCCAAAAAAAGTTGATCTCATGGCTCAGCCGATGCGTCCAATAACCAGAAAAATCCAATGCAATAAACGCAACAGCATACACTGCAAACGTGGACTCCACCTTGTAAATAGCTACTTTCTGCAACAACCAACCGTAAGTTAGAATAGAAATACTCAATCCTAACACATCTTTTACTACATTGGTAATACCCGAACTCAAACTGGAAACACTGTCCAAATGGTTATAAGTGCGGTTGCCCCGCAGCCAGCCATAGCCTTGCTCCAGCAGTACCAATACCAAAAAAGCAGGCATGGCGATGAGTAATATTTTGCCGTAAGTCTCCATAAAATATAAATCTAATCTTTGAATGCCTCGTCCACCAACGCTTTTTGCTGCTGCTCATGTACTTTGGGGAAACCAGTAGCAGGCGATGCAGCCGACGGGCGACCAGCATATACCCAGTCATATTGGCGGTGGTTCAGCGCAATATGCGACCATGCACCCATATTAGCAGGTTCTTCTTGTACCCAAACAGGGCGGCCAGCATTCGGATATTTTTTCAATATGGCCTCGAATTGCTGCGCGGGGAACGGGTATAATTGCTCAATGCGTACAATGGCAACATCGTAGCGTTTGGTCTCTTCCCTGCGTCGGAGTAAATCGTAATACACTTTACCGCTACATACCAATAAACGCTTGGTTTTCTTTGGGCTTGCCTCTATATCGTCATACAATTCTTGGAAGCGTGTGCCAAGTTCCATCTCCGAAATATTACCAATATTAAATGGCGGACGAAGGGTGGACTTGGGTGTCATGATGATCAATGGCTTGCGGAAATTGCGCACCTGCTGACGACGGAGCAGGTGGAACAAATTAGACGCAGAGGTCAAATTAGCCACCGTAACATTGTTCTCAGCACACCCTTGTAAAAAACGCTCCATCCGCGCTGAAGAGTGCTCTGGTCCTTGGCCTTCATAACCATGTGGTAGTAACATAACAAGGCCGCTCATACGCCGCCATTTTGTTTCGCCAGCCAATACAAACTGATCGATAATACTGTGCGCACCATTGGCAAAATCGCCAAACTGAGCCTCCCAGATCACTAAAGCATCCGGCGATGCCAGCGAATAGCCGTATTCAAAACCAAGTACTGCGTATTCAGAAAGCAATGAATTGTAGATGTAAAATTTGCCCTGCTTATCGGAAATACCATCTAAGCGGTTTATCTTTTTGAAATTTTCGGCATCGGCAGGACAAGCATGACGGTGGCTAAATGTGCCACGTTTTACATCTTGTCCGCTCATGCGTACGTCTTTACCATCGAGTAGTAGCGATGAATAAGCCAATAATTCACCCAAAGCCCAGTCAACTTGGCCATTTTCGACCAATTTGCGCTGATTTTCCAAAGTTTTAGCAATTTGATTCAGCGGCTTAAAATCCGAAGGCAAGGTGAGCAGGTGATTCAGCAGTCGGTCGATAGATGCACGGTCGATACCCGTTTCAGGCGATTGAGCAAAGGCCGAATCATCGGTTACAGCACTCAATTTACGCCAAGCCTGCTCCGTTTCCTGATAGGTATAAGGCAGCGGTTTTTGGCGTACTTCGTCCAAGCGTTCTTGCAAATTGGATTTAAAACTCAATTCCATTTCCTTGGCCATTTCCGCTTCGATATCTCCGCGTTTGATCAAGGTTTCGGTATATAATTCGCGGATATTCTTATGATCGCTGATCAGAGCGTACAAATCCGGGTTGGTAAAACGAGGTTCATCGCTTTCGTTATGGCCGTAACGGCGGTAACAAACAATATCAATAAACACATCTGAATTGAATTTCTGACGGTATTCTGTCGCTAATTCAGTGGCAAAAACCACTGCTTCTGGGTCGTCGCCATTCACGTGAAAGACCGGTGCTTGTACCACTTCCGCCACTTGCGTACAGTAGGTAGAAGAACGTCCTTCCTCCCAATTGGCGGTAAAACCAATCTGGTTATTGACCACAATATGGATAGTGCCA
>JAAFHO010000667.1 GCA_013297575.1 Chitinophagales bacterium | reverse complement strand
TACGGATTTCAAATAGTAGAAGCCGAAAACGGTGCTGTGGCGGTAGAAATATTGACCACCCAACGGTTTGACCTCATTTTGATGGATCTTCAAATGCCCATTATGGGAGGTTTGGAGGCTACACGCGTTATTCGTAATACACTTCATTTGGATACGCCCATCATAGCACTTACCGCTAATGCCTTTAAATCGGAAATTGATCTTTGTCTCCAAGCAGGCATGAATGACTATGTTGTGAAGCCATTTGAGGAAAAAACACTCATTAACGCGCTTAATAAATCTTTATCTCATTACCAGTTAGAATACTTAGACAAAACGGGTGCAAATACAGTGGATATAGATGCCTCTCAATTGTACGATTTGTCTAAGTTGAAAGAAATGAGCCGTGGGAATGCTCCATTTGTGGTCAAAATGCTCCAAATATTTGTCAGTCTAACCACAAAATCAATAGAGGATATGCAGGTTGCATGGGGTAATAAAGACATAGATAGGCTGCGGCAAATTGCACATAAAATAAAACCGTCTATTGATGATATGGGTATTCAAATACTCAAAAATGATATCAGAGCGATGGAACAGTTTCCAGCCGACCAAGCAGCGGATATGATGCAACCCCTTGTGCAAAAAGTAACTGTCGTGCTCCAACAAGTGGTACAAGCCGTGCAAAATAAAGAATTAGCAGAAGGTAAATAGGTTTCCATATTTTGGAAAAATAGTCTAAAATTTGGAATTTTTTACCTTGTTTTTTTTGTAAATAATTGATAATCAATTTTTTAAAAGCAGGCATGAAATTCGTTTATAGGTGTTTGAACATTTAAACGTTATAACATGATCGATCTTAAAATTTTTCTTGTGGACGATGATACTTATTATCTCCACATTTTAGAGCAACACTTGCTCAACATTGGATGTCAAAACATTCAACTCTTCGAAAATGGCACAGATTGCCTAGAGCATTTGCAAGAAAAACCAGATGTTATCTTTTTGGATTACCAAATGGATACCCTGACGGGCTACGAGGTTTTGAAAAAAATAAAACGTTTTGATCCCAATATTTATGTGGTGATGATCTCTGCTCAAGAACAAATAAAACCAGTAGTAGATGCGCTCAAACATGGTGCATTCGACTACCTACAAAAAGGAGATAACGAACCTCAAAAAGTGAAAGACGTACTCCAACGTATCATGGACATCAAAGAAATACTAGACCGCCCTGCGCCTAGTTTTCTTAAAAAAATATTTATGTTTCTTTAATAATGCGTTATATATTCTGTTTAATAATGGTTAGTCTTTTGCTCTCCTGCAAAACCACTAACTTACTCACTGAACCACCGTCCAAACGCCATTCGGAAGTGGCTGAGTTGGACTCTTCGTTCTTTTTCAATCCAGCATATCAGTATCATATCAGGAAAGATGATAAGATAAGTATTAGTGTATGGGGTCAAGACGAATTGAGTGTAGGCTCTGTGTATGGCATCTATAATTCTAATGAGGTATATGGCAAATGGCTGCTCGTTGACGCAAACGGCCATATCGAAATACCCAAAATAGGCACTACACAGGTAGAAAATATGACTATTCCAGCACTTAAGGAGATGCTTAAAACTCAATTTGCCAAATGGGTGGTAACTCCAATTGTGGATGTAAAAGTACTGAACAAAGAAATAACGGTATTGGGCGAAGTGAGGGATCCACAAGTGATTCAGGTGGACAAAGACCGCAATTCGCTGTTGGAAATGGTGACACGAAGCGGTGGATTTGATTTTTATGCCAATTTAAAATACGTTAAAGTACTGCGCCAAGAAGGCCCAAATGTACGAGTGGCCAATATTAATTTGACAAAATCGAGTAATTATTTGAAGCGAAATATTCAATTGTACCCCGGTGATATTGTGATTGTTCCGTCCAAAAAGAATAAGGATTTTGACAAACGCGTATCTACCATTATTCCTTTTACTACCACCATTACAGCAGCCGCAATTCTGTTGGGTGCATTTTAATCCGCGGTATGGAAGAGAGCCTAAAAATACTAAAACCTTATTTAAGGGGTTTGCCCATCATTATATTGGCCATGGTGCTTGCTATATTGTTGGCCAAAAAATACCTCAATTACGTAACGCCAATGTACGAAAGTACCGTAAAACTCAAATTGGCCGATACCAATGAAGGTGTTCCCGATAATAACCTGTACAAAGATTTTGATGTATTTACAAGCTCTAGTAAAATAGGTGGTGAAATAGAACTACTCAAATCTCAAGTGCTATTGGATAAAGTATTCGATGCCATTGATTTTGATCTAGAAATATATCGGGTAGGCACGCTAAAATCCGTCGAATTGTACCAAAATAGCCCTATTCATATCGCCTACAGCCGCGTTGCTGATAAAGGATATGGCCAACCATTTGGGTTGCAGGTCGTAAATGAACAAGAATATCTATTGCAATTGCCGGGCAACGATACGATGATAAAGGGTAACATGGGCGATACACTGGTAACGCCGTTGGCTACTTTTTGCATCACCCTGAACGATACATTGCTTCGTATGCACCCGCAATTTGTGGTTGCAGATCAGTACCAGTTTAAGGTGATTAGTAGCACGCAGTTTTTTAACCGCCTGACCAAAAATCTCGATATTACATCGGTGGATAAGGATATTGCAGTATTACGCATAAGTTATAAAGATGCTAGTCCCAGCAAAGCCGCGACTCTGGTGAATAAATTGGCAGAAGTGTATATCCAAGATTATATTGAAACAAAATATAAAGCGGCTCATGTGACCGTTAATTTTTTGGATGACCAAATCAACGGTACTATCGAAAAATTGACCAATGCTGAAAATAAAATTCAAGCCTATCGCGATAATAAAGAAATTACCAATATTCGTCAAGAAACAGAAACCGATCTGCGCCGTATATCGCAACTTAAGATACAGCAAACCAATTTGAAAATGAACCTGGAGGCGATGGAAGACCTGGAGCAGTATATTAAAAATGGGAAAGGTCGTTTTTTGGAACTGGCACCCAATTTTGAAGCATTTACAGATTTACTTTCTACCGAAATTGTAAAAAAAATAAAGGCACTTGAAGCCGAAAAAAAAGACCTACTCATCACTTATACCAAGGAAGACGAACGCGTAAAAGTGATAGATAACAAAATTGCTGACTTAACGGATTACCTCACGGAAAGTATCAGTAATACGCGTAAAAATCTAGATGTTAAGTACAGAAACCTGAATAATGATATTGACGAAGCCGAAAAAGTGTTTATTGGCGTGCCAGAGAAGGAAAAAATGCTCAATATACTGGATCGCGAATTTCAGATCTATCAGCAGTCGTATAATTTCTTGAATACTAAGCGAATAGAAGCGGAAATAGCACAGGCTGCTAAGATGGCATTTCATCGTATTTTAACACGA
>JAAFHO010000666.1 GCA_013297575.1 Chitinophagales bacterium | reverse complement strand
TGCTGGGCGCATAAAAAAAGCCCTTATGCGCGAACGCATAAGGACCTTTGTATATAAATTATTTTTTCCTAAATCGAGTATTAGTACTTGATACCAAGAGATTTCAAAGTTTCGAAATCAAGGCTACCAACTGGCAAACCTTTATCTTTCTGGTACTTTGTAAGTGCTGCTTTAGTACGAGAACCCATAATGTTATCCGTTGGTCCTGGATCGTAACCTGCTTTCAATAAAGCGGCTTGGATTTGGCGAACAGTATAACCATCTACTTTATCACCGCACAATACTTCGCGCCATGCAGTGAAACCACCTGGCTTCACCAATGTACGCTTAGTAACTGTAGCATACTCCGCAGGAATAGTCTCCGTTGTAGTTGCTTCAGCAGTAGTGATAGAACGCTTTGTTGAATTAGCATATTCCGCAGGAATAACTTCTTCGCGTACAGATGCTGGGCTTACTAATACTTGCTTTGTTACAGTAGTATATTCAGGGGCAACTGCTGCTTCTGTGAAAGAAGCAGGCGATTTAATCACCTGTGTAGTTACTGTTTTGTACTCTGCAGGAATTACTTCTTCGCGCACAGTAGCAGGTGTTTTGATTACTTGCTTAGTGATCGTTTTGTATTCCGCAGGAATCACTTCTTCACGTACTGTTGCTGCCGTTTTTACTACTTGAGTAGAAACAGTAGTGTATTCAGCAGGAATCACTTCTTCGCGTGTAGTAGCAGGTGTTTTGATCACTTGCGTAGTTACTGTTTTGTATTCCGCTGGAATCACCTCTTCGCGTGTGCTTGCAGGTGTTTTGATCACTTGAGAAGTAATATTTGTATATTCAGCAGGAATCACTTCTTCACGTACTGAAGCAGGTGTTTTTACTACTTGAGAAGTAACCGTTTGGTATTCCGCAGGAATCACTTCTTCGCGTGTAGTAGCGGGTGTCTTAATAACACGGCTAGTTACGCTTTTGTATTCAGCAGGGATCGCCTCTTCACGTGTAGTAGCAGGTGTTTTCACCACGCGTACTGTACGAGTACCCATTTTGGCAGGAACTGGGATCGTTACTGTGCAACCTGCATCAGCAACTCCTGTACCGTTACAACCTTTGTTGACACGCTTAGTAACCGTTTGGTACTCCGCAGCAACATCCACTAAACACCATACTAAGCAATCATCTGGGTTAGCGCTCAAGCAATTTGCGTCTGCTTTCTTCTTTACCCATTTTGTGCTGGCTGGCTTTACTTCGATGCGCTCTGTAACAGTTTCGTAAGTTGGTTGCTTTACTTCAACGCGTGAAGTAGCTGGCTCCATTTCATACTGCTCTGATTTAGTTTCATACACTGCTGGTACTTCCACCAAACGAGAAGACGCTGGCTTTACCATTACTTGCTCAGTTTTAGTTTCGTACACCGCTGGTACTTCTACCAAACGCTTTGATTCTGCTTTTGCAATAACGCGCTCAGTTTTAGTTTCATACACTGCTGGTACTTCGATCATACGCTTGCTTTCGGCTTTCACCATAACGCGCTCTGACTTCGTTTCGTAAGTAGCAGGTACAGAGATCGAACGACGAGATTCTGGCTTTACCATTACGCGCTCTGTCTTAGTTTCGTAAGTAGCAGGAACACTAATTACGCGCTTAGACTCAGGCTTAATCATAATACGCTCTGATTTCGTTTCGTAAACCGCTGGCACTTCGATCATACGCTTTGATTCTGCTTTAGCCAAAACTTGTTCAGTTTTAGTTTCGTAAACAGCAGGCACAGAGATCGAACGACGAGATTCTGGCTTTACCATTACGCGCTCCGTCTTAGTTTCGTAAGTAGCGGGAACCGTAGTGATGCGCTTGCTACCAGCTTTTACCAAAACTTGCTCCGTTTTAGTTTCGTACTTTGCTGGTACTGGGATAAGACGCTTACTTTCTGCTTTTACCAGTACTTTCTCAGAAGCACTTGAATAAGTAGCAGGTTTAACAATAGTCCTAGTGCTGGCTGGTTTTACAACTACTTGTTCAGTAGTTTCTTTGTATTCATCAGGGATAAGACATTTGGCATAACATTTGCCGGGTTGAGCATTCGGTATTTGCTCGCTTGGTTGTGCAAAAGCAGCAAACGATACGCTCAAGAAAAGGGGAAGTAAAAACTTGGATTTTCCCATAAGAACTAAATTTCGGTTTAGTAAAATAATGATGTTTTGTTAGATATTAACCTGTAAAGGACGCGCAAAAGTAACGCAAGTAACCGTTACAAAAGATAAAAAATTGAGTTTTTTTTGTAAATTTTTAAGGTATTATTTTGGATAGGCCAAATAATACTTGGTAACCTCCTGTGTATAGAGCGGTACATCGGAGCATTCACTGACGGGTTTTACCACTCCAGTATTGAATAATATTTTAATGGGTTCTTCCGCCTCGCTATACGCTTGGTTACTTTCTTTACCTTCCAATAACAAGTAACTATCTGGAAATTCAGCATCGAATTTTGCCCTTATGCTCAACCGCGTTTCCGCTATATAATCGGGTGTAAAAGGCTGTTGGCTCCATTCCAATCTATATAATCGCCTATTCAAAAGTCCCGAGGCTAAAAAACGCAATACGGGGTCTTTTTCCTCCGACCATTCTTTTAGCGCCATTGCAATATCGGTATCGTCCAAGTGCGCAAACCGTTGGAGCACTTCTTCTTGGTTGTGCAATTGACCTGGTTTTTGTTGCAAAAACCAGGTTAAATGGCGTGAAGCAGGTATTTTTTCGCCTTTTAACGTCAATTCTTTGGCGCGTCGAAGCGTACTGGTCAACATTTGTTCGGCAGCAACATTGGTTTTATGGAGATAAACTTGCCAGTACATAAGCCGTCGCGCAATCAAAAACTTTTCTACGCTATAAATACCTTTTTCTTCCACCACCAATTCGCCTTCATGCACATCCAGCATTTTGATGATCCGATCATAGCCAATTACGCCCTCGCTGACACCTGTAAAAAAACTATCGCGATTGAGGTAATCCATCCGATCCATGTCTAATTGCCCGGAGACCAATTGGTGTAAAAATCGTTTGTGGTATTGATCGGAAAAAATAGCAATCGCCAACGTTAATTTACCTGTAAACGCACTGTTAAGCGCCTCCATAAATAACACGGATAAATTTTCGTGGTGAAGGTCAATTATCGTGTGTTCCAAGGCATGCGAATAGGGTCCGTGGCCAATATCGTGCAATAAAATGGCGATACAAACGGCTTCCGCTTCTTCGTCGGTGATGACAACATCTTTGGAACGGAGCACTAAAATGGTATCCTGCATCAAGTGCAGCGCGCCTAAAGCATGGTGAAATCGAGTATGCAATGCGCCCGGATATACATAGTGTGCCAAGCCCGTTTGGCGGATACGTCGCAAACGCTGAAAAAAAGGATGGTCGATCAGATCCAACAAGATGCCCTTCGGCA
>JAAFHO010000665.1 GCA_013297575.1 Chitinophagales bacterium | reverse complement strand
AAGGCAATAGAAAACGCCTATCAGGATTAGTTTCGGGTAGTCCTTTCCAAGCAAAAGTATTGGTGGAAGGCCCCATCATTCCACTCAAAAAAGATGGAGGAGGCAGCATGTCTTTTATCTTTACCGGTAAAAAAGCGTTGATCAATCAAGTTGATAAAACACTGTACAACTATGTTAATGATGGCGATGGCGTTCCATTTGATTATCAGGATATGTACGGAAAGGTATCCGTTTTATCTGGAAATGGTAGTAAATTCAATGTATTTGGTTTTAATTATACGGATAAAGTAGATTCCAAATTGATCGATTTTGGTTGGAATAGCCAAGGCGGTGGTATGGATTTTACGGTTGTTCCGCAGAGTTCTAATACAATTCTTAGCGGCACATTGACTTATTCGGGCTATGATTCTCGGAGTGAAGAGGTTGGTCGTGATCCACGTACCAGCGGTATCAAGGGCTATTATGCTGGTTTGAATTTTACCAATTTTGGTCGTGTAGATGAAGTAAAATATGGTATTGAATTGAATGGTTTTAATACCAAATTTCAGTTCACCAATTTTAAAGGCATTGATATTGCTCAAGATGAAAATACAACGGAAATTGGTTCTTATGTACGCTGGAAGCGTAAACTGGGTGGTTTTGTAATTGAACCAGGTTTTCGCATACAATATTACCAATCTCTTGGAGAAATATCACCTGAGCCTCGTTTGGGCTTAAAATACA
This sequence comes from Chitinophagales bacterium, assembly GCA_013297575.1. Classification (GTDB taxonomy): domain Bacteria; phylum Bacteroidota; class Bacteroidia; order Chitinophagales; family Saprospiraceae; genus M3007. The sequence goes on along the minus strand of JAAFHO010000665.1, from coordinate 2,708 downwards.
ATATTTCTGATCGTATCCGCTTTAAGGCTGCGGGTGGATTGTACTCCCAAAACCTACTTTCTACGGTTAACGAGCGCGATATTGTAAACCTATTTGTGGGTTTCCTTGCTGGCCCTGAATCTGCGGTATATCAGATTGGTGAAGATTATAAAAAACCAGGGGCAAAAGTAGCCAAGCACCGCCTCCAAAAATCATGGCATGCTGTGGGTGGTTTTGAATTTGATATTTTGGACAATTTTGACCTCAACGTAGAGACTTATTATAAGAAATTCACACAATTATTGGCTTTGAACCGCAACAAAACGGATAAAGCCGCTCCTGATTATGTCGTTGAAAAAGGAGATGCTTATGGTATCGACTTTTCAGGTAAATATGAAGGCAAGCGTTATTATATTTGGGGTGCATATTCTTATGGTTTTGTTACGCGTTTTGATGGCGTGCAAACCTATCCGCCCGTTTTCGACCGCCGCCACAATATGAATTTGGTCGGCACTTATCAAATGGGCAAGAAAAAAGAATGGGAATTTGGGGTGCGTTGGAACCTAGGTTCAGGGTTTCCATTTACCAAAACACAAGGTTTTTACACCAACTATAATTTCGACGACGGTATCAGTTCCGATGTTTACGGCGGCAATAGTGGCACCAATGACTTAGGTCTGATTTACGACAACCAACGTAACACTGGTCGCCTACCCTATTACCACCGTATGGACGTTTCGCTCAAGCGGATCATCAAATTTGGTAAATATGGCCAAACAGAAATTATCGCTTCCGCTACCAACGTATATGACCGCCCCAATATATTCTACTTCGATCGTGTGCGTTATGCACGTGTGAACCAGCTACCTATTTTGCCGAGTTTGAGTATGACGGTACAGTGGTAAGGAAGGGGTTTTGCGCATTTTAAGTACTTGAGTGGATATAATTCATTGCATTTCACGAATTATATCCACTCAAGTACTTACTGGGCTTTTTCTAGGTGAAATGTGCAAGGTTTTATTGATGGTTACTATTTGTTTTTATTTTATGTTTGAAGTGAGGGAATTCCCGAATATTCCTCGAATACACCAACCGTTCCAATGCTCCACCATTAGGAAAATGTTTTATTATACATTCCTATAAATATTTGATGTATTACAATTCATCCAAAAGTATTTTAAAATTCGGACTTGCTTTTTTTGTGCGTACATGAAAATTCATACCTGTACTTTTTTCCCAAACAAAAACCTAATCCCACCCCATACAACCCATTCCTCCGATCCTTGTCTTTACCTTTGCTGCCCAATTATTTAAACACACAATTATGAGAAATTATATCTTAGCACTCACCATCCTATTTTTTGCGTGTAACGCCACAAAACCCACCGCGCCACTTATTCCAACTTCAAGCACCGTAAAACCAGTCGCTTCATTTGTTACTTGGGACAAAAAAATGGTGGACATCGGTAAAGTTAAAAAAGGCGATAAAAAATCGCTCTTCTTTGAATTTACCAATACTTCCAAAGAAGATATTCAAATTGACATTGTGGATGCCTGTGAATGTACCAAAATTGAATTCCCACGTGGCGTAATCACGCCCAATGGTAAAGGCCGCTTGGATGTCCTTTTCAATAGCGCAGAAAAAGATACTTCGGAGACGATCGGTATCAATGTCGTGTTTAAAAATACGGCCCCCGATGGCAATCCACGTATCGAAGTGGTGGAATACAAGTTTGATATAGAAAAGTGATTTTGAACAAAAACCGACGCTTGCCGTTTAGATGAAGTACGATACGAAGGCAATAAGCCTTTTATCACTCCTAACTTTTTCGCATCTCTAAACATTTGGCAGCATCAGCTGCTGCTATCATTTCATGCGTCGCGACTACCTCATCTTTGCAGGACTTGCAATTCTTTTCTTTTTCCCATTCTTGGGTGGTGTACACTTATTCGATTGGGATGAGATCAATTTTGCGGAAAGCGCACGCGAAATGTTGGCTACGGGCGATTATTTTCGTCCGCAAATAGATTTTGAGCCGTTTTGGGAGAAGCCACCCTTGTTTATTTGGATGCAGGCGTTGTCGATGCACATTTTTGGTGTCACCGAATTTGCGGCTCGTTTCCCCAATGCCGTTTGTGGGTTACTGACCCTGCTCATGGTGTATCATATTGGTCTAAAACTACACGACCGCTATTTTGGATGGCTTTGGGCATTGTCTTTTTTGGGTTCTATATTGCCCCATTTGTACTTCCGCTCTGGCATTATTGATCCTTGGTTCAATTTCTTTATTTTTACGAGTATTTACGGGTTTATTCAGTTCCGCTGGCAGTTTTTTAGTAGAAAACCCAATTGGACATTTTGGATGAAATTCCGTTATTTGATTCTAGGTGGCTTGGCTTTAGGTTTAGCAATTATGACCAAAGGCCCCACAGCCTATTTAATTGCGTTTTTGACCCTTATGACCTATTGGGGATTGCGAAAATTCAAAAGCAGGTGCTATTTCCAACATTTTATTACGTTTTCGGCAGCAGCAGCAGTAGTATCATTACTTTGGTTCGGATTGGAAATAAGCCTACATGGCACTTGGTTCATTACAGAATTTATCACGTATCAAATCAGGTTACTTACCACACCTGATGCTGGTCACGGTGGTTTCTTTGGTTATCATTTTGTGGTGTTACTGTTAGGTTGTTTCCCTGCTTCCGTATTTGCGATTCCTAATCTGTGG
>JAAFHO010000663.1 GCA_013297575.1 Chitinophagales bacterium | reverse complement strand
TATATTGCTGGAGGCCGTCGCGAAAGGTGTTTTCATCGGTTTCGTAAATATTTCTGTCCACGGTATCGGGTTGTACAATATCGCCATGTTTATGGCAACCTAATTTGAAGCCCAAAGGCCCGCCAGCGTCTTCATCTTGGAGGATGGGCATACCGTAATACAAGCCTTTTTCCTTATCGCTGATGGCCCAACAAGGCATTTTTCCATGTACAAAAGAGGGCCAATTTTGCGGCTGTACCCATCCTAATATCTGGCGTGTGACCTTGAGTGGCAATTGTAGGTCGTGCATCAACTGTTCCGACCATGCTCCGGCGGTAAAGATTATTTTTTGGGCGTAATAAGTCGCCTTTTCGGTAGTTTCTGCTATTTGGCCGTCCGTTTTTTCGTGCCATGCCGTTACTTTTTCTCTTGCTTTGAGCGTTGCGCCATGCTTAATGGCTTCTTGAAGGTAAAGTCGTACACATTTTTCAGGGAGTAAAAAACCGGCCTCTGGCTCAAAAACAGACTCCCAATCGTCGGGTACTCCGCTGAACATTGGGTATTTTTGCTTGGTATCGAGTGTATCCAATACATTCAGCGGCAGTTCGTATATGCGCGCTGAATTTTTGATGCTTTCCAATAATGCATCGCCTTTTTCGCCAAAATAAAGGATACCAGTAGGGAAATATACCTGTTGTTGGGTTTCTTTTTCTAGTTGAGCCCAATTTTCGTAGGCACGTAGTAGCAAGGGTACATAATCAGGATGTTCGAAGTATGCTTTGCGGATCAAACGCGATTGACCACCATGCGCGCCAAAGCCATGAATAAAATCAAACTGCTCCAATACAAGCACTTTTTTGCCTCTTTTAGCGAGTTGATAAGCCGTTGAAGACCCCATAGAACCGCCCCCCACGACGATGCCATCGAAAGTATTTTTCATTGTTATGTACACTTTTTAGGGCGTAAATGTACTGCTTATTCTGTATTTTTCCTTGTCCATACTCCACCGATATAGTTCCTTTCTGCTTGTTCACCGTAGTCAAGATTGAAAACATCATTGAGCGTTTTATCTTTCATTATCATTTGCTCTAACGCTACCAGTTTTGCGTCTTCTGGCATTTGGTCACCTGTCAAAAACTGCCAGTCTCCGTCCATGTCGTGTACAACATGGAGGATTGGTTGTCCAAGGATTAACCATTGCGCTGTGGTAAAAACACCTAAGTTTTTTTCTTCTCTAAATTTGAAATCTGCATTCCTATCTAGCAGCGGTTGCCTAAATTCAAATTCAGGTTCGTAGTTATTGTCCCACGGGAATTTGTTATTTCGATCTGTCCAAACGAGTTGAATAGCCGGAAAGTCTTTTGGGCTGTAGTAATCGATGGCATAACCAAAATAGTCTGCAATATTTCTACTGTCAACTTTTAAAAACTGGGTGTCGCTATCGTTTTCAAAAAAATCGTTATACGATTTCCCTATTTCAATGATTTGCCCTGATTTTATCATTGCTCCAGCATCATTCAGAATGAGGTGCAATGTTTCTATCGTTAAGCTGAATGCAATTATTTCGGGGTGTTGGTAGTTTTGCCAAAGGCCAACGGTATATGCAAAAGAGGGCAAGTAGTCAGTTGCTTCCAATAGCATTACTGTCCAGCCGAATTTTTCTATGTCGGTGGAAAGTTGATGATCGTCTTCGGAGTTGTAGTCGGTGTCTGTTAGCATGATTTTAATTGAAAGTCAATACAAAAGAACGGCAAAAGTACCATTTTTTTAAAAAAATTCAAGTTACCCAACTGAATTTTATTACATAAAAAAAGCCCTATACAAGTCACTCTTGGAGAGGCTTGTATAGGGCCGTGACTTCGGCTTCGTGACTTCGGCTTCGCTCAGTCACCGTGCTCACTTTAAGTCTATACTTGGATCGCTTGTTAAGTAAGATTATTACAAGAGAGGAAAATAAGCGATATCGAACTATTGGTACAAAGTGAGTGTGGTGACTTCGGCTGCGCTCAGTCACCGTGCTCACTTTAAGTCTATACTTGGATACGCTTATTTGCCCAAATTATTACTAACAAAAAAATACGTAAGATCCAACTTTAGGTCCAAAGTTACTGTGGGAAACTAGTAAGATCCAAGTATAGGCTTAAAGTGAGTACGGTGACTGAGCGCAGCCGAAGTCACGAGGCCGAAGTAACACTACTATCCTACTAATCCAGCGTCAATTCAAACTCTACCCTGCGATTGAGTTCTCTACCCGCAGCCGTATTGTTTTCGTATAGTGGTTTAAGTTCACCAAATCCCGCATAACGCAAGCGATCTGCTTTGATACCACGGAAAATGATATAATCGTAGCAAGTTTTTGCACGCGCAGTACTCAAATTAAAGTTAGCATCGTTATCGCCTACATTATCCGTATGGCCGCTGATGGCTAATTGGTAATCAGGGTATTGACGTGTAATTTCTACTATTTCGTCGAGAATGGAGAAAGAAACGGCCTTTAGGCTTGCTTTTCCGTTGTCAAATTGTACGGATTTCATGGCAAATGCCAATCGTTCTTTTGTTTCTTGACGGATCTCTGGGCAGCCTTTGTTGTCGGCGATACCTGGCGTAAATGGGCAACGATCAATGCTGTCGTCCACGCCATCATTATCACTGTCTTTCGCGGTTACTCCGGCTGGTTTTTCGGGGCAACCAGTAGGGCTTGTACCGGCAAGGTTGGGGCATTTATCCTTATGATCGGCAATACCATCCTTGTCTGTATCGGGGCAACCTTCGTAAGTACCTGATTTATCTGGACATTTATCGTCTTTATCGGCCACACCGTCATTGTCGCGGTCGGGGCAACCTTTAGTAGCTGATCCACCTGCTTCGTTGGGGCATTTGTCGTCTTTATCAGCGATACCATCTTTGTCTGTATCAGGGCAACCATTGATGGTACCTGCTTGGTTAGGACAAGGGTCATTAGCGTCTTCTATACCGTCTTTATCGGCATCTTTTACTTCTGGGCAACCGTTATTAGCGGCGATCCCAGCGGTAGTTGGGCAACGGTCATCTTTATCGGCAATGCCATCATCGTCGGTATCTGGACAACCTTTGAGTTTACCTGGTGTAGTTGGACAAAAGTCCTCTTTGTCTGCTACGCCATCACTATCGGTATCCGGGCAACCTTTTAAAGTACCTCTTTCGTAAGGGCATTTGTCGTCTTTATCAGCAATACCATCCTTATCTGTATCAGGGCAGCCCTTGGCGGTACCTGACTGGAACGGACATTCGTCCTTATCGTCTTCAAAGCCGTCACTATCTGCATCTTTATTTTCGGGGCATCCTTTGTTTTCTTCTGTGCCTGCTTGGTTGGGGCATTTATCGTCTTTATCGGCAATACCGTCTTTATCTGCATCGGGGCAACCTTTGGCGGTACCGGCGAGGAATGGGCAAGCGTCATCTTCGTCAATTACA
>JAAFHO010000664.1 GCA_013297575.1 Chitinophagales bacterium | reverse complement strand
AACTCCAACCGATTTTAACCCCGGAGCAGTATGATAAATACGAATCGAAAAGGAATGAAATGGTTTGGGAAGCCGTAAAAGCCTATTTTTCGTAAAGAGGTTAATCTGTTTTTAGCACAAAAAAGTTCGATGACAGTCAAAACAGAACGACGCTTGCAGGAGCCCTATCCCGTAAGCGTCGTTTTGTTTTTTGGGCAATACGGTATAACTAATTGATTATCAATACTAAAATCGCTACTGTATTTCAACAACTAAAAATAATTTTGCCAAAAAAAGACTGATAATCAATGCGTTATAAAATTTTTTCAAAAAAACTTTCAAGACTCCTTGGTTGTTCGTAAAAAATCGTATTACCTTTGCGCCCTCTTTGCGAAAAGGGTATTAAAAAACATACATAGTTTATAATAATGAACACATTAAGTTATAAGACGGTATCTGTCAGTGCTGCCAATGTGGACCGTAAATGGTACGTCATTGATGCAAGCAACATGGTAGTTGGTCGTCTTTCATCAAAAATTGCTACGATTCTTCGTGGCAAACACAAACCTTCGTTCACGCCAAGTGAAGATACAGGCGATTATGTTATCATAATCAACGCGGATAAGGTTCGTTTTACAGGCAAGAAATTTGCCCAAAAAGAGTACCTCAATTACTCATTGCACCCAGGTGGTTTGAAAGTGACTACTGCTGATGAGATGTTGACAAAATTTCCAGAGCGTATCATTGAGCGTGCGGTGAAAGGTATGTTGCCTAAAACAAAATTGGGCAAGCAAATGTACAAGAAATTGTTCGTTTATACAGGTACTGAACATCCACACGTTGCTCAAAAGCCTCAAAGCATTTAATTCAAAAAAACTGTCGCAGCACCATTTGGTAAAGCGGTAATTTCATTCATCAAGTATTCTCACATTTCAAGATATGGAAATGATTAATGCCATAGGTCGCCGTAAAACAGCAGTGGCCCGGGTATATCTGACAAAGGGAGAAGGTAAAATCGTGGTTAATGGCCGCGACTACCGCGAGTACTTCCCTCATATTCACGTACAGCACAACGTAACCGACCCATTTGCGGTAGTTGGCGTTGAAGGTGCTTACGACCTCAAAGTAAACGTAAAAGGCGGTGGTTTTAAAGGCCAGGCCGAAGCCGTTCGTATGGGTGTCAGCCGTGCGTTGATAAAATTGGACCCCGAATTCCGCGGACCACTTAAAGCGAAAAAATACCTTATGCGCGATAGCCGTGCAGTGGAGCGCAAGAAATTCGGTCGCCCGAAAGCGCGCAAACGCTTCCAGTTCTCCAAGCGTTAATTCTTCTCTCTTTTTCACATTCATTCAAACAAAATTGCTTTTGAATTATGCAAAAGCCCACGTATAAAGAATTGCTGGATGCCGGTTGCCACTTCGGTCACATGCGCCGTAAGTGGAACCCAAAGATGACTCCTTATATTTTTATGGAGCACAAGGGTATCCACCTCATCGACCTTAACCGCACTGCAGAATGCCTCGAGCGCGCTGCATTGGCTGCCAAAAGTTTGGCTAAAGGCGGTAAAAAAATCATGTTCGTTGCTACTAAAAAGCAAGCGCGCGAAATCGTTATGGCTGCCGCTCAAAGCGTTGGTATGCCTTTCGTAACCGATCGCTGGTTGGGTGGTATGATGACCAATTTCATGACCATTCGTAAGTCTGTAAAGAAAATGCAGAGCATCGAACGCATGTTGGCCGATACTACACTTACAAGTATCACTAAAAAAGAACGCCTTACTTTAGGTCGCGAACATTCTAAAATGGACAAGCAACTCGGCGGTATTGCTGATTTGAACCGCCTTCCAAGCGCGGTCTTTATCATCGATATCCACCACGAGCACCTTGCATTGGCAGAAGCACGCAAATTGGGCGTTAAAACCTTCGGTATGGTCGATACAAACTCCGACCCAACCTTGGTGGATTTCCCAATTCCTGCTAACGATGACGCTTCTAAGTCTATCGCTTTTATTACTAACTATATCGTAGAAGCGATTAAAGAAGGTTTGGAAGAGCGTAAAGCAGCCAAAGGCGAAGAAAAAGAATAATTTAGGAATGCGGAATTGGGAGTGTGGAATGCGGATTTGCATCGCTACTGTTGGTCTTGTACAAAGACTTCATAGTAAATTAATGACTGCTCCGACTGCCAATTCTGATTTCTTATTGACCTTTGCCTAATTATTTTATTTTTCAATTTATCTGCACAAGCAGAATCAAAATACAGCTGATCAATGAGCAAAATTTCAGTAGCTGACATTCAAAAACTGCGCGAAATCTCTGGCGCGGGTATGATGGATTGCAAAAAAGCCTTAGAAGAATCTGAAGGCGATTTCGAAGGCGCACAAGATTACCTTCGTAAAAAAGGTATCGCTAAAGCAGCAAAACGCGAAGATCGCGAAGCTAAAGAAGGTGTGGTTATCGCTCAAACTAATGCCAACCAAACACGTGGCGTAGTAGTAGCCATCAACTGCGAAACTGACTTCGTGGCTCGTAATGAAAACTTTATCAATATGACGCAAAAAATTGCTGATATTGCACTCGAAAGTTTCCCAGAAACAGCAGAGGCGTTATTGGCACTTCCGTACGAAGGTAAAGTAACCATTGGTGAGAAAATCGGCGAGCAAAACGGTATCATTGGCGAAAAAGTAGAACTTAGTTCTTATTCTCCAGTGACAGGTGCTCAATTATTGACTTACAACCACTCTAATAACAAACGTTCGGTTATCGTAGCCTTGAACTTGCGCCAAAATGAGTTCGAACAAGCTGGTCGCGACGTAGCAATGCAAATTGCTGCTATGAACCCAGTTGCTGTAAGCAAAGAAGACGTAGATCAAACCATTATCGAAAAAGAAATCGAAATTGGTAAAGAACTGGCTCGCAATGAAGGCAAATCGGAAGAAATGCTTGAGAAAATTGCTTTAGGTCGTTTGAATAAGTTCTTCCAAGAGAACACATTGTTGAGCCAAAAATTCGTTAAAAATAACGAAGTAACGGTACAACAACACCTACACAGCCTTAATAAAGAGCTGACAGTGGTGTCGTTCAAGCATATCGCCCTGTAGTTTCGGCTGCGCTCAACTACAATGTTCTTCGCTCTGTAACTTCGTTATTAAGTAAAGAGCAAACTTGGTAGTTAGGCACAGTAAAATAATTGTTTAGGCGAAGAGCGAAACAAAGTGTTCCGCGAAGATGGGATGGTTGTTGAGCGAAGCCGAAACAACGAAACAACAACAATATTGAGGCCGATCACTTTCCAGCAAAGTGATCGGCCTTTCTATTTTTACAAATCTTAATTGTCTCTAGGTTACTTTACAACTTCACCATCTTCTCCACCGCAATACCGCCATCTTCGGTTTGCACTTTTACGTAATAGATACCCGATTTCCAGTCTGCGCATTCCATATTGATACGATG
>JAAFHO010000672.1 GCA_013297575.1 Chitinophagales bacterium | reverse complement strand
AATTTCCGCCTTGCTTTTCAGCGAAAAATAACGCAAAAACTTAGGCAAATCGCGGTCATCGGCATTGATCCAAAATTGGTAAAACTGGTACGGAGAGGTCAAAGCCCCATCCATCCAAATATTCCCTGCTTCACTTTTACCAAATTTTGTGCCATCCGCTTTGGTCAGCAATGGCGTAGTTACCGCATACACTTTTTTCTCTTTGATCTTGCGCGATAGTTCCACCCCGGCGGTAATATTGCCGTATTGGTCACTGCCGCCCATTTGCAAAGTAACACCGTGGTGCTCGTTAAGCAGTACAAAATCGTAACCTTGCAACAATTGGTAACTAAATTCCGTAAAGGAAATACCCGATTCGCTCTCAATCCGGCGTTTTACACTTTCTTTGGAGAGCATATAATTGACCGTAAGGTATTTACCCACATCGCGGAGAAAATCCAATACGTTCATTTGCACATAAAAATCGTAATTATTGACCAAAATGGCCCGATTGGACTTGTTTTCGGAAAAATCGAGCATTTTTTTCACTTGCTCGATCTGGTGCGCGGTATTGTTGTCCAGTTCCTCAAAACTCTTCAAATCGCGCTCTTTGTCTTTGCCCGACGGATCGCCAATACGACCAGTAGCACCACCCATTAACACAACAGGCTGGTGGCCAGCGCGTTGCAGAAAAGTGAGCAACATCACCTGTACATAATTGCCAATCGTCAATGATGGCGCAGTAGGGTCAAAACCAATATACCCTTTCACCACACCGTTCATCAAATGTTCTTCCACGCCTGGGGTCAGGTCGTGAATCAATCCCCGCCAACGGAGTTCTTCGATAAAATTTTCCATATTTATATTTTGCGCAACGCTGTTAGGCACTTGCGTTTTTACGCGCCCAATTCCCGCGCACGATCGCGCGCGGCCATTGCACCCGCCATAATATCGTTATATAATTCTTTCTCGTTAAAAACGCGCAAAGCAGCCTCGGTAGTTCCACCTTTACTCGCAACTTTTCCAATCCATTCCTGACACGAAAGATCTGTCTTATTATACAAATCAACTGCGCCCGTAAAGGTTTGAATAACAAGGAGTTCTGCTTCGCTTTCGCTAAAGCCCATCGTTTGTGCCGACTCAATCATCGCCTTCATAAAATAAAAGACATAAGCAGGGCCAGAGCCGGAAATGGCCGTCGCAGCGTCGATCATGTCCTCCTTTTCCACGTATAATGTTTTGCCAGTGGTACTCAATAGGTTTTGCACCATCACCAATTCAATACGCGTTACGGTATCTGTGGAGGTAAATGCCGTGACACCTGCACCGATTTGAGCAGGTAAATTTGGCATAGCGCGAATCACCTTTTCAACGCCAAGGGCAGTCGCAATTTTCTCCAATTTTACCCCAGCCATAATGCTGATAAATACTTGGTCTGGCTGAATAAATGGCTTAATTTGCTCAAAAAGCCTACCAGAATCTTGTGGTTTAACGGCCAAAATCAACAAATCTGCATGCGGTACACATTGCTGTGGATCGCTAAAAAAACGACCATCGTGGTTTTGAGCCAGCACATTGGCCTTTTCATCGGTGCGGCACAATACCATTAGTTGTTCGGAAGTGACAATACGACTTCTCAAAAAACTTTGGCCGTAGGTAAGCCCCATATTGCCCCCACCGAGTATTAGGATTTTCATGCTTTATTTCAATGCATTGATAATGGTCACAAAATCATCGGCTTTTAAGGATGCGCCGCCGATCAAGCCGCCATCTACATCAGGTTGGCCGAACAGTTCTGCTGCGTTGGTAGCATTGCAAGAACCTCCGTAAAGAATAGGTGTTGCATCGGCCACGGTTGCGCCATATTTACCGGCAAGTGCCTTCCTTATTTCAAAGTGCATTTCCTGTGCTTGAGCGCTGGAAGCCGTTTTACCCGTTCCAATGGCCCAAATCGGCTCATAAGCAATCACAATTTTGCTGAATTGCTCCTCTGTGAGGTGGTACAAACTGGCTTCTAGTTGACTGGAAACATACGATACATGTGTATCTTCTTCGCGGATTTCGAGTGGTTCGCCGCAGCAAAAAATAGGAATTAAGCCTTTTTGGAGGGCAATATCTACTTTTTTAGCCAACATTTCGTTGTCTTCTTTAAAATATTGGCGGCGTTCGGAGTGGCCAATAATGACATAAGTGGCACCCGCAGAAACGAGCATATCGGCAGAAATTTCGCCCGTGTATGCGCCTTTTGCTTCTTGGTGGCAATTTTGGCCAGCAATATAAAGATGTTCGTATCCTTTGATCGCCTGACCAACGGATTCAAGGTGGGTAGCAGGTGTACCAAACACCACCGCACCCCGCGGATTTTGTACTTTTTCGGCCACTGCACGCGCCAATTCAAGGCCCTCTGCGATAGTGGTATTCATTTTCCAGTTGCCTGCAACGATCTGTTGTCTCATATTATTTAAAGAAAATTTTACTAAAGAAGCGCAAATGTAAGACATGATTGCTTTGAAGTTCTCATTTTTGCACCTGAATTATGCAACAAGTATTTATTTCGGTCGTCAATGTCATTCATTCACCACGCGATGTTTCGGCATTAAAAGCGTGGTTAGAGGGTCTTTACCAAGAGTTAAAGTCCAATTTCTCTGATTTTGAGTTTGTTTTGGTCAATAATGGCACTTGGGTGGGCGATATTGACGCTGAAATCAAAGGTTTACCCGAACCTTTGCGCCAGCACATTTTTTTGCTCAACCTCAGTTCAAGGGTCGATCGGAGCAATGCTTTGCTGGCTGCACTCGACCGCTCCAATGGCGATTACACGGCTATTTTTGAATTTAACTTTGCGCAAGAGCCCCAACTCGTTACGCAGATGTTCAACAAAAGCAAGCAGGACAATTTTGATGTCGTATATTTGAGTGCCAAAGAGCGGAGGTTGCCCTTGCTGCATAAATTGTTGTATCGCATTTTTTATTTTATATTAAAGCGGTATTCGGGCTTAAAAATAGACCCGAGCGCGCACCATACACGGGTCATTAGTCGGCGTGCGCTCAATTCGTTGTTGCGTTTGCGCGAAAACAGCCATTATATCAAAGCCAATTTTGCGATGGTGGGTTACAGCAATGCCTCGATTGAAGTAGATGAGCCGCTAACAACGGATATGAGCCTCGCTGAGCAATTTAGAACAGCATTGATCGCCATCACATCTTTCACCGATTTTCTGCGAACGGTATTGTTTTGGATCTTTATGTTCTCTTTTATTGTCGCTTTTTCGGCCATTATCAATGCTGTAAAAGTAAAACTGACCAATATTGATATTTTTGGCGATCCGCAACCCGTCCTCACAGGCTGGGCGTTTTTGGTCGTCATGATTTCTTCCTTTTTTGCGATTACTTGCCTTAACTTATATATCATGTCGATTTATTT
>JAAFHO010000662.1 GCA_013297575.1 Chitinophagales bacterium | reverse complement strand
ATCAAAAATTATTTTGAAACTAGATATGCTTGTTGGTTTTTCGTGCTTATTCCTATTGGGTGCGCTTTGGTCTGGTTCCAATAAAAAAAAATGGCTAAAAATGCCTGATGGAACATTCCATTATGTGCAGCATACTTCACACACACAAAATACAACTGTTAACGAACCTTCTAGTTATGAAGAAGAATTTTATTACTCAAAAAATGCAATTATTTTATCAATTATTCAAGGAATCATAATTCTCTGTATAGGTATTTGGGCAGGAACTAGTTATGTAAAAGTTAAATTTATAATATTCCCCTGTTTATTTACATTAGCAGGTTTGTATCTAATATTACTTAATACAAGAAAATTATTTGAGCATAAACCACAATTCAAATTAGCGAAGAGCGGATTTTGGACAAAAGATCTGGGATTTATTCATTGGGGCGATGTAAAACGTGCAACTTTAAGTCAAGTGAAACAAAGAAATGGCACGACGACAACCTATTTAGGAATCAGCCTAAAGGGGACTCAATTTGAAGCCGTAAATCAACCCGATCATATGATTATGATTAAAGACTTAAAGAATACTGAACATATTGGAATGAAAATAACCAATTTAATGGATAGTTATAACGAGCAAAAAAATCAAAATTTGAGCAAAAACTAATCGACCAATAGTTTACAAATACCCGATTTTAAATATCACACTCAAAACTCCACCCTATATTTACGCCCACAAAAACACATCCGCACAAGCAATTAAAAATTATGTTAGACGAATCCATTAAATCTGTCCATATCCGTACACAGGAGCGTGCTTGTGAAGTTGCGTGGTTCGATGACCTTTGCGGCGGTGATACCGCTTATTTGGGTACCGTTGACCCCACTCGAAGAAGTAATTTTGAGCATTGTAGCGATATTATTACTACTGCCGATCAAATGGGCTTTTCTAATATTCTGCTGCCGACTTCGTATGTGGTAGGGCAGGAGGTGCTGCCTTTCGCTTCGGCTATGGCAACTAAAGTGCTGAATATCAATATGTTGACTGCTATCCGTACAGGAGAAATACACCCGCCCATGTTAGCGCGACACTTAGCAACACTTGATCATTTACTTCAAGGTCGCTTAACGGTCAATATCATCAATTCTGATTTGCCGGGTTTAAAAGAAGATGCAGATATGCGGTATATGCGCTGTGGCGAGGTGATTGAAATACTTAAACAAGCCTGGACACAGGACGAAATTGATTTCAAAGGCAATATTTATCAATTCAAAATGCGGGCTGATGCTGCAAAACCATATCAACAAAATGGCGGCCCTTTGCTCTATTTTGGGGGTATTTCGCCAGGCTCGAAAGATGTTTGCGCCAAATATTGCGATGTCTTTTTGATGTGGCCTGAACCCGAAGAGAGTATTTATGCCACGATGCAAGATATGAGCGAACGGGCTGCTGTTTATGGGCGTACCATTGATTTTGGCTTGCGGGTTCACGTGATTGTCCGTGAAACCGAAGCCGAAGCAAAGGCATATACCAAAACATTGATGTCCAAATTTGATGCGCAAGTTGCCGAGCAACTGAAACACCGCACCCAAGATTCCAAATCGCTGGGCGTTTTGCGCCAAGATGAATTTCGCAAAAATGCCGACCCCGATGATTTTGTAGAGCCTATGCTCTGGATGGGCATCGGTCGGGCAAGGTCGGGCTGTGGCGGTGCTATTGTAGGTACACCCGAACAGGTGATTCAGAAACTCAATCGCTATATGGATATGGGTATCCGAGCGTTTATTCTTTCCGGGTATCCGCTGATGGAGGAGTGCGAATTATTTGGAAAACACGTTTTACCCCACCTTAATAACATCAAATTATCGGTTGTGCAGGGGCGAACACCCAATGAAACACCCGAAACGCCGCTTACTTTTGGCGTATTAAAAGCATAAGAAACACATCCTTCTTAACTACATCATTATGCTCCAGTCTCTTAGTCTTGTTGATTCGATCGTCGTTGTTTTACTTTTGCTGTTTCTTGTGGTAGCAAGTTTGTATTCGAGTTTCAAAAAAAAGAACGCCGAAGCATATTTTATGGCTGGTCGCTCGCTCAAATGGTATTCGGTGGCGGGGTCAATTTTTGGCACAAATATTCATGCCCAACAAATTATCGGTATGATGGGCATTGGCTATTCTATTGGATTTGTCCAAAGCCATTATGAAGTGTGGGCGGTGCCGGCCATCCTCGTTTTGGCCTATATTTTTATTCCATTGTATCGGAAACGGCAATTTTTTACCCTTTCGCAATTCCTCGAATCCCGCTACAATGCCCATGCGCGTTTGGCTTATACGATTGTAATGATTACGTTTATTATGATTCAGTTGATTGGCGGTTTTTATATCGGTAGCCGCACCTTGGGTTTATTGTTGGGCGGTTCGTCATTTGAGATTACATACTGGCAAGGGATTATGATTATTGCGGGCATTACCGTTCTTTTTACGGTCTTAGGCGGCATGGAATCGGTAGTGATCGCGGATAATATACTAACCGTCATCATGATTATTGCGGTTGTACTCATGGGGACATTGGTGTATATGCAGCCCGAAATTGGCGGTTTTTCGGGTCTTTTAGCCTTAGATGCGGCAGGCGCACAGAAAATGCACCTTTATTTGCCGAGTAATCACCCCAAATTGCCTTGGTTGGGCATTTTTACAGGCTTGACCATCCTTAACTTTTTTTACTGGACCACCAATCAATATCAAGTGCAACGTATTTTGGCTGCCGAAACCGATCGAGATGCCCGTTTGGGTTCTATCGCGGCTGGTTTTCTCAAATTATTGATCCCTTTCTTTTCGATTGGGGCAGGAACGGCGGCTTTTTACCTGTTCAAAATCCGTTACGGTGCCGATTCGATCAAGCCGGATGATACTTTTTTGACCTTACTCAAGACCGTCGTGCCAATGGGTTATGGATTTGTAGGTTTGATATTGGCGGGTTTGATGTGCGCTATTTTTTCCGCCATTTACTCCATGATGAACTCCGTTTCGACCATGATGGCATTTGATATTTATAAAAAATACCTCCATCCTACCGCGACCGACAAATGGGTAGTGCGTTTCGGGCAGGGTTTTGTGTTTGTGATGTGCGTTATTGCAGCGGTTTTTGCCTTTGTCACCTTCGATCCTAATTCGTCGGATAACTTTTTTCTTCGAATCGCCAATCAAACTTCCTATATCAAACCTGGCTTAGTGGTTGTATTCTTTTGGGGTATTTTATGGCGCAAAACGCATCCTACAGCGGCGGTTGTTGCCCTGTTAGGCTCGCCTTTAGTGGGGCTTTTTTGCGATTATTTATATGCCAATGTGCTGACAAATATAGGTTGGGTACGCGACACATTTGGGGTAACACTCAATTTCCTCTATCGGGTTTTTGCCATTACGGTTTTGGATTCTTTGTTATTGGTTGCGATAAGTCTA
>JAAFHO010000661.1 GCA_013297575.1 Chitinophagales bacterium | reverse complement strand
CGTATTGAAACTGCGATTTTGCTATAAACATTTGACCCATTCTGGGTCGGTCAACCGCTACAAAGAGGTTAAAATAGAGACTTCAAAACCTAAAAAATTTATTTTACAGTGTATTAATACCCAATACGCCCAATTATATGATTCTTTTTATACCCAACCCAACGGTATAAAGTTTTGTTTTAAGTAAATTATCGGGCTGCTCCATTGCTTTAAATTGGTATTTAAATACAGGCATCAATTGGAATTTACTTTTACCCAATGGAATATTTAACCCTGCACTACCCCATATTTCTGGATTCTGCTTGTATAGCACCCCTTCGCCACCTGCGAATACCCGAATTTTTTTATCCAATACACCAAAAGTATAACCATACTGCAATTGCAAGCCCCACAAATTAAGGCGATAAGCATCATTTACGGCACTTTCGGTGATCCGCTTTACAGTGTATTGATTATTGGATTGAAAATTAATTTGCACTTGATTGCCCGATGCCCGATCGTATTGCGCCCGATACGGCAAGTTGGTCCAAGCCAGTGCAATACTGCAATCCGACCGTTTTTTCAAGGGAATTTGGTAACCAATGGCCAATGAAGTCCCCAGTCTTTGTGCGTCAAAAGAGGGCAAATTGCCAACATTGGTAGCAATTTTGCCCTCATGTACTCGAGATTGTGTCAATTGATAACTAAACAGCGTTGTAAAATCTACAGTCCAACCTCCTTCCCTTCCTTTCTGTCTTTTTGATTTTTCTAGGTCATCAAGGGGATAAAGGGGTGCAACCGCTTGCGTATCCACCTTTGCAGTGGACAACTCGGGCGATAGCACTACCCCACCCGACCCGTTTTCAAGCGCGGGCTGGCCGAGGTTTTCTTGTTGCCCAAAAGGTGCTTTTGTATCCATTACCATACTTTTTGGCTGGTTATTATTCGTTTCCAGACTGCTATTTTCTTGCTGTTCAAAAGATGCTTTTGTATCCATTACCATACTTTTGGGCTGGTTATTATTCGTTTCCAGACTGCTATTTTCTTGCTGTTCAAAAGATGCTTTTGTATCCATTACCATACTTTTGGGCTGGTTATTATTCGTTTCCAGACTGGGATTTTCTTGTTGCGCAAAAGACGTTTTTGTATTCATTACCCGTGTCGTTGGTTGGTTATGATACACGCCATTGTCACGTGTGCCTTTTGGGGCAACAGAAGGGCCAGTTTCATTCGTAAAGCCCTTATTTGAAACCGAATTTTGTGGTGTTGTGCGTTCCGTAGCACTAGACAACCCACTGTTCGTCGGCAGCGTTTTTTCGGTGCTTGTACGCGGCGTTGGCTGCGCAGCATCAGCCTGTTTAGCGGTCGTACGTGTATAAAAACCTATACCAACAAGCAAAGCAAAGCCAATAGCAAAGAAAAACCACAAAATTGGTCGCTTTTTTTTCTTTTTTTGAATAGCAGCGCGAATATGCTCCCAAGTTTCCGGTTGCGGTTCGGCCTCAAAATCGTCAAAGACTTTGGCTAATTTTTGTCGTATTTTATCATCCTTTTTCATAAGAACTTATACCTTTTTGCGTGAGATTTTTTCGTAAAAAAGCCTTTGCGCGGCTCAATTGTGATTTTGATGTACTGGTTGAAATACCTGTCATTTCCGCTATTTCGTGGTGTTCGAATCCATCAATTAAATATAGATTAAACACCAATCGATAGCCGTCTGGAAGCGTTTGTAGTGCTGCCATAACTTCTTCTTTTTCAAGGGCATCCAATACGTCAAAAGGGTCGGTGTCGTCGGGTAAAATACCTGGTTTTTCAATATCTTGCGTAAACCAAAATGGACTATTTTTTCTGTAATGATCTATCGCTGTACGCACCACAATAGATTTGATCCAATAATCAATCGCTTCGGGGTGTGTCACATCTCCAATTTTCAAAAAAACCTTGATAAAAGCATCCTGAAAAATATCCTCTGCCTCAAAAGTGGTGCGAGCGTAACGGCGACAAATACCGAGTAGTTTCCTTTTATAATGCGTATAAAAAGTGGACTGGGCTTTTTCGTTACCCTTTTGGCATCCTTGTATGAGGTCGGCGAGGACCTTTTTATCAATCATTTATTTACTCCTTAGGAATGAAATTTAAATAAAGGTACAAATTTGGGGAGGTGATTTTGGCACTATCAAGGCATGAAGAGGGCGTTTAGTGGTGCTAAACAACCGATGAATAACGAAGAGAGGGGCAAAATGAAGCCGCCAAATCTGTATCTTTATTTAAATTTCATTCCTTAATTGCGCCTTTAAAAATCCCATTGGTATCAAATCGGGTGTAATACCTGCTTTGATCGAAGGTGATAATAACCAAAAAACCAACTGGTTCACTGGCTGAATCGAGCTGTACAAAACCACGTTCAAATATCCAGCCCGGGAATTGAATATCAAGAAAACCCGTGATTTCCGGTAGTAATGCCGCAGGATTATTAGGTAATTCAATATTAGTGAGTTGTTGATCTTCAACATCCAATAAATCCTCTGTGTAATTGTCAAGTACCGTTGCCGAAGCATCCAGATCATAGATGTGTACAAAATTAGAATCGCTTACCGCTACTTGCCAAGTTGCCACTTGATTCACGTCGGTAAAACCTACTGCATACCGAAAGGCCGATGAAGGGTGGGCTGCCTGAACGACAGAACGAATAGGAGTCGGTACGTTATTTATGTCCGAAACCGTAAATCGCCACCAGTTGGCTTGTGGCACTTTTTGGCTGGAAATACGTATCCCTAAAGGGTCAAAATCCACCAAATAACGCTCATTAGCCGTTGTGATATACGTTAAATAACCCGTTGTTGCTAGTGTAGCGAGGTCAAGATGTTTATATACAAGATTGGTAATTGCACCCGGATAATGGTTATCGAGATACACTCGGGCATTTGCTGGCATATCCGTTAATGGTGTTTCTGCATCCAAATTTTGGAAGGAACCATTTTGTCGGATAATAGCCTTATAATGAACCATTTGCGCCGTAAAATCGGCGGCATAAAGCGTATTGTTTTGTAGGGTTGTCACGATCAGATCTGTGGCCGTACCAAATTTTCCCCTGATGGCCTGCACCACAGTATCGGGTACATTTTGGTCATCGGGAATAACCTCTTTGGTTTTGTCGCAACCCGACCAAAACCAAAATGAGAATAGCAGAAATAGTATTTTTTTCATCTCTTTTTTTTAAAAAATGCAAATAGTAATATTGTGTATTGCGTTCAAAAATAGAGACGAAGGGTAGGTAAAATTGGTTGCGTGGCTTTTTTCGAAAAGGCATAAAAAAAAGCCGCCTCGATTGCTCGAGACGACTTTTTTGTGCGGAGGAGGAGAGATTCGAACTCCCGGTACCTTTCAGTACGACGGTTTTCAAGACCGCTCCATTAAACCGCTCTGGCACTCCTCCGTTAATTGAAAATAAAGCCTAGGTTTAAATAAGAGGCCGCA
>JAAFHO010000658.1 GCA_013297575.1 Chitinophagales bacterium | reverse complement strand
AAAGCGATGGCTTCCGCAACAGCAATGACTTCCTGTGCTTTATCGAATGCTCTCTGATCGGTGAGTGCACGGGAAACCTGCACCAGACTATCCACTAGTTTGATGGCTGTGGAATCAGGGCTTTGGGCGGCAAGCAGGGCCGGGAAAAGGCAGCAGAGAACAATGAAAGTTTTTTTCATAAATCGAATTTATGGTTAATTATTTGTAACTACCTAGGCGGCACACGGATGACACTAATTAGACACGGATTTTAAAAGATGTCTGTTAAAAGCGGATTTCTGTTATGTGAAAACAGGTAAATCCGTGCCCAATCCGTGTACTATCTATGTTTTTACAATTATTTTAAAACCTCCAGCGCCCGCAAACTTTGTTTCTGGAACGGGTGTCCGGGTGTGTTTGCCATTTTCCGAAATTTCGGAAGGGCTTTTTTCTGCTCGCCGATGGTCAAAATGCTCAGCGTCTTGTGCCATTCAAGGTAAGCATCCCATTGGGGTACACGGCCATCCAATTGGTCGAAGTACCGGAGGGCTTCAGCACCTTCTCCCATTTCGAGGAGGCAATATGCCTTCAATAAGCGGAGGGTGTCGTTCTCCGGTTGTTGCAATTCCAGGGTTTCCAATGCGACAAAAGCCGCAGGGAAATCACGGGCGGTCAGCAACTGCGCCGATGCCGAAAAATCGGCATTAAAACGGGTGTTTTGCGGTGGAAACTGCGTGAACCACAGTTGATCGAGCGTTTTTTTCCAAGCAGTGTTCTCGTCTTGCTGTCCGCGTATATTGGGCGCCGGGTAATAGGGTGGGCGCAAACGCGAGGACCGGTTGTCTGCAATGGGTTGCGAGGACCGGGGCGGTGTGGGTTGCTCCAAAACGGGATTGGCGGGTACTTGCTCAGGTGCAGGAGCGGGTTGCTTTTCTTGTTTTATATCATTAGTGGGTAGCGCAGTATTTGGTGCTTTCTGAAACACAAAAAGGTACACTGCCAACACGATCAGCAGGATACCTCCCAAGGACAGCAACAGCGGCCACCTTCGGAACACGTTGGCGCGGGGTTGAGCCGATAGCGATGCCGCGACGTGCTCACGGAGCAACTGGGTACGCAGGTGCTGCTCTATTTTACGCAGCTGCTCCACCCGTTGCGCAAAAGCGGCGTTTTCGCGCATTTCCTGCTGGAAGGCATTTAATGCTTCACGCTCCAATTTACCGTCTAAGTACGCTTCTATATCAAATTTTTCCATAGTACGCTAATATCAAATTTTATCAAAAAGATCTGTTTCCTTTGCTAGTTCAATCAATTGATTCATACATTGGTTACGCTTGCTTTTCAACGAGGTAGTGGAGTTGTAAGGCGTTAGGTTTTGTTCAATAATTTCCTTGTCTCGCAAGTTATCAAAGTATTTCAATCGAAGTAATTGTTGGCAATTTACGCCTAGTTTCCCTATCAGTTTTCCAATAATATGTTCTATGTCTTTATGCTCTAAATAAACTTCCGGATCATCATCCGAAATGATGTCCTCGTATTCCGATATTTCTTGTGTTGGCTTTTTCGCACGTATTCGATTCGCTATTAGTTTTCTGACTACCCCATGTGCATAAGCAACGGGGCTGAAATCCGAAAATAAGAATTTTTGATTTTGAATATTGGTGATCGTAATCACAACAGCATCATTTACCAATTCTTCGGCATCCTCGATACTTAAAGCCGCACGCAATACCGCTTGTTTGGTATCGTAAGCAATTTTATCTGCCAGCACACAAATAGCCGTCGGTTCCGCTCGACCAAGCGCATCGAAAAAGGCTTGCTTGTCCGCCAGTAAACTTTGCCTCTCTTTTCTATGAGCAAATAAAGTACTAAATGCCATATGTCTATTTGTATAAAAAGGTAAATGAGATCTTTAATAAATTTTATAAAAATCTTATTTTTAAACGAATAAATAGAGTTCAGATTATTGTATAAGTTTTTATAATCTATACACAAAGGTAGTTTTTTCTTTTTTTCGCACCTGTAAATTCTTTCTTTATTTCAAAATCAGATTTAGCCCATCAGAGCGGTGCTGTTGTAACCAGGGTGAGTGGCTAACTCCAAATATTGGGTTGAAATTTTTAATACCGACCTTCTATTATTAATCGCTGGTGGTTTATAAAACATTAAATCTATTAAATATTCGTATAGTCCTCAAAAATAGCACTGTAACTCCATTCATGATTTATATACCCAATATTTTGTGCAAACCAAAATAAAAAAAGGGTTGCATAACACCCAAAATTAGCGTTAAACAACCCTTTTAAAAATCAATCAAAAGTAATATTATTCTTTGACCACTACCAGTGTTTTAGTTACCATTCCATGATCTGTTCTTAAACAAATTCGATACAAACCTGGCGCAAATTCCGCCACTTGTAGCGTACTGGCACGCTGGTCACCCGCAATCATTTGCTGTTGTACCAACCTACCGATCTGGTCAAATACCAGCAAAGTACCGCCATTTGTCCCCACTCCTTCCATGTTCATCGTTACGTAATTACTTGCAGGATTGGGCGCAATGGTTAAACCTAGGCTCGTTTTTTGCGTTGCATCTTGTAATGCCTCCGAATCTTGCTTCCGATCCTCTAATCCTGTATTACCCATTCCACTACCACAATTCACAGTGACAGAGAATGAACAATCCGAACTTTGGCCATTCGGCGCAACCGCTCGGAAGGTATTGGTCGTTACACCTACAGGGAACAACGAACCACTCGCCAAACCGGTCACCAAGAACGGTGTCAGCGTGCCTGCGCAATTGTCCGAGGCTGTTGCGCCACCATAGAATACCGTTGCAGCACAAGGCGAACCCGTGCCATTTACAACCACTGGCGCTGGGCAAGTCACCACTGGTGGTTGGTTGTCCGTTACGCTGACCACCATCGTACAGCGGCGTGTATTGCCCGCTGCATCGGTGGCTTGGAACACTACATTGCTGTTACCCAATGGGAAAGCAGATCCGCTGACCAAGCCACTAATACGGACTGCCGTACCCGTTGTAGGTGCGCAGTTGTCCGTAAAGGTTGGGTTCGTATAATTTGCTGTGGCGTTGCAGGTGTTGGTTGCTGTGAACAAATTCATTGCTGCCGGACAAGCCAAAGTGGGTAATTCCGTGTCGTTTACAGTTACCCGGAAGGAACAAGTATTGATCAATCCTGCACCATCGGTAGCCCTCCAAGTTACGGTATTGATCCCTTTTTGGAAAGTGGCTATGCTATTATTGCCACTGGTAGTTGGCGCAGTGCCACCACTGATCCAAACGGGTTGTCCAGTAGGTAAGCCACAATTGTCTGTACCTGTTGGTGTAGGATAGGTGACTACTGCGCTGCACAGACCAGGGTCGGTGCTACGGGTTTGATTGGCCGGACAAGTGATATTTGGTTTTTGCGTATCATTGACCGTAATGGTAAAGGAGCAAGAACCCGTTAAACCCACACCATCTGTTGCCCGCCAAACAACGGTCGT
>JAAFHO010000066.1 GCA_013297575.1 Chitinophagales bacterium | reverse complement strand
TAAATTTCCAGGTAAATTGGTTTTTTGGACTGTAGTACCTTGGTTGTTCAGCCAACACACACTTCGAGTGCCAAAATCTGCACCCATGATGGCCCAATTCAAACCTACAGCCGCAGCCAGCCGGAAAGCGGTTCTATTTGCTTGATTGATATTGTTTTCAAATAGTTCTCGAGACCATTGTTCGGCTGCAGCGGTATCTATTTGGATGGCTACTGCTGAAAAATTGCCATTGGCGAATACTTTTTTACCCAAAATCAGGATATTATTAGCAGTGTTGACCTGCATGCCTTCGATGGTTGAAATGGAGTCCACGGACAATTGTTTGTTCCATATCAAATCGCCTACGGAATTGAGTTTTAGTACATATAATTTTTGCGTCCCGCCCGATGTTACAGTAGCGGAAATATAAAAACATTGGTCTTTGCCTAGCACGCATTGCACAGTAGTACTCAATTCAAACCCAGTTTCTATAAAGTAGTGCTTTGACCAAATATTGGTACCAGCGGCATTGGTTTTTTCGATACCGAGTCTGTACAACCCATCAAAAGTGGTATTGACTACCGCAAAACCGCCGTCAGGTGTGGGCAAAACGGTATGGTAAAAGCCATTTGGCAATCTTCGCTCCCAGCTACCTTGTGCCCATATTGGTCCGTTAATAAACCACCATATTGCAAAAAGAGCAATAAGTTTTAGCTTGTTTGTTAAATGCATTGTACTTTATGATTGATTGTCAGAAAAGGATTAAAAAGATAAATTATAGCGCAAAGATGACCGTAGGAAACAACAACTAAAAAACTCAATTTATTCAATTTGTATCTTGTATTTTTATCTCTTTTTTCTACCCAAAATATGGAATTGATGTAAAAATGATCGTTTTTTTAGTTTTTTAATTATAAAAATTGATTTTTTGTTTGTTTATTTGTGTCTATTTTTATCATTTTGTATCTTGAAAAATAATTCATTTTTAAAATAATATGCAAAATTCTCGTTTATTTGAATTGCTTTCTGTTGTAACCCATACTGATTTAAAAGAAATTAGGACGTTGTGTGAAGTCACTTATATTTAATCGGAAAGCATCTGTAAGTGTATTGTAGGACTATTTGTATCGTTGTGTTGTTCAAATTGAAATCCTAGAAACCACCAAAATTGCCGAAAAAGAATGGTTGCTTTCAAAATTATAAACTTTTTTAAAAATAAATTCAATTTACCGGTCACAAAAATCAAATAGCAGGGATATATAGGCATACCCTCGGAAACGCGTGTTCCGAAGGACAAAAAACCACCTCCCATTCCCTAATCTTATTTAAAAAGACCTATGCGCTCTTTAACCAAATACTTGCTCTTGGCCGCGTGCTCGCTGGCCGCTTTTTCTGTTTTTGCCCAAATTAGTAACGATGATTGTTCCACTGCCTTTTCGATAGGGATTGGCACAGACCCCGCCTGCGATAATAACCTTGTACTAAATGGTACGACAGATGGTGCTACACCTTCTTGGCAAGGTACTTGTCGCCCCGATTTGCAGGATACTTGGTATAGTTTTGTGGCCAGTGCTACGGCCCACACCGTAGAAATATCCAATGCAATAAGGACTTTTGATGGTTATGCAGCTTATGTTGGGATAGAATTTTTCTCGGGTAATTGTGGCGACCTAGTCTCCAGTTTTTGTGCTCCAGTGGCTTATTATCAGGATAAATACCAGTTTGGCGATCTCGTTGTGGGTAATACTTATTTTGTCCGGGTCATTAATTACGACTATTGGGCGGTTAATTTTAACCTTTGTATCAGTACGCCGCCACCTCCGCCTGCCAATGATGCTTGTGCTGGTGCTGTGGTATTGCTACCAGATCCGCTTTGCGCCACACCGCTGTTGGCCAATACCCAAAATGCTACTTTGTCGCCCGTTCCACCTTGCGCGGGTTGTAATATAGGTTATGATGATATTTGGTTTGCTTACACGGCAACTGAGGTGCAGCAATTCATTCAATTAACGGGTATTTCTTTGATTGATTACCCTGATGCCTACCAAAATGCCGATGTTTCAGTCTATACGGGTTCTTGCGAAAATCTTGTTTTTACAGGATATAACAATAGAAATTATGCCAGCGGCACACTAATTGCGCGCAATCAGGTGATTGGAGATACCTATTATGTACGCGTGTCCAGCGTGGATGCTTATGTTGTTGGGATGCTTTCTTTCAAAATCTGTATTGCGCCCTTACCTCTGCCCGCCAATGATGCTTGCGCAGGTGCGCTCCCGCTTGTACCAAATCCAACGGTCTATTGTACAACAGCCTTTTCTGGTTTGCTAA
This sequence comes from Chitinophagales bacterium, assembly GCA_013297575.1. Classification (GTDB taxonomy): domain Bacteria; phylum Bacteroidota; class Bacteroidia; order Chitinophagales; family Saprospiraceae; genus M3007. The sequence continues at coordinate 12,351 of JAAFHO010000066.1, read as the reverse complement.
AAGGAGCCAATCCAACCCCAGGTAGTTGTTACAATGATAATTATGATGATGTTTGGTACCAATTTGTAGCCACCAGTTCGGCGCAAAGAATCACATTAGGCGATTATTTTGGTTACGAAGTTTTTAGTGGTGATTGCGATAATATGACCTCCGTTGCTTGTGTTACGCCCTACCAGCCCAATAAAGTGGTCTCTGGCCTCACCATTGGTACAACCTATTACCTGCGTATCTATTCCAATGGAAATGCTTATTATGATTATTCCGGCTGCATCACTACACTACCTGCTCATCCCGACAATGCCAATTGTGCGCAAGCGGTGAGTATCGTGCCTGCGCCTAGTTTTAGTTGCGCATCGCCAGTTTTGGGTACTACTGCGGGTGTTTTGACCGATGGCTATAGCCAATGCCAAGGTTATTATGGACAAGTCTATGGCCCCGGGATATGGTACAAATTTGAGGCAACTGCTCATAATTACTTGGTACTTATTGATAAAATAAGCCTCCTGTATGGTACAAATGAAAATTTTACTGCTACGCTAATGGAGGGCAGCGACTGCTCCAGTCTCCAGTATAAGCAATGCCTCTATATCGGATCGGAAAACTATTTAGAACAGTTGACTATTGGCCAAACATACTATTTGTTCTGTAATAGTGCGCAATATACCGCCGATTCCTTCCAAATTTGCATCGGTACTGTTTTACCACCACCCAATGACGAATGTGCAACGGCTACAACGCTTCAGCCGTTGTCGGGTCCTGATTGTACGGCTTATCATCAAGATATTTATTATGGTGCCACTTCATCAGGGACGGATTGCGAGGGCAATGCGGTGAATGACATTTGGTATCAATTTACAGCCACCAGTACGGCACATGCGGTAATTATGCAGTATTCTTACCAAAATCCGAATGGTTTTGAATGGTACAAAGGTAGTGATTGTACGGGCTTGGTCTCTTTGGGTTGTTCGAACCAATTAGGTGGGTTGAGGCAAATACAAACGGGTTTAACGGTTGGAGAAACGTATTTTATTCGCGTTTTTAACAGTTCAAACCAGTTTTTCAATATAAAAATCTGTATCACTACTTTACCACCGCCGCCTGTTAATGATGAATGTGACGCGGCCATTGAAGTAATTTCTGTTTTTGATACCTATTGCGATGCGCCATTCCAGCAAGGCACTACATTGGGGGCAAGTTCCTCTCAGACCAGTTGCGACGGTGCGCCCAGCAGGGATGTTTGGTATACGTTTACCGCTACCAGTATTTCCTATTTATTCCAGTTGCACCCCACTGTAAAAGACTATTATGACAATGGGAGTTCCTTGAGTTTTCAATTATTTGGCGGTGATTGTAATAATTTAACCAGTATATTGTGCAAAGAGCATATCGATCAAGTACCAACAACGATTCACAATCTTGTCCCCGGACAAACCTATTTTATACGGGTATTTAGTAGTTATAACACCGCACACGATTTTAATCTTTGTTTGGTGGCTTTGCCCATACCACCCAATGACGATTGCGCACAAGCAACCACCGTAGCAACCAATACGGGTCTTAGTTGTGATGTAGTCACCCACGGGACTACCAAGGGCGCGGGATTTGGCCCCAATGCTAATACCCCCGACACTTGGTATACATTTACGGCTACCAGCAACACGCATATTATTAGCATTAAAAACATTCAAACCAACAGCAGTGTAAGCGGGCTGCGATTTGATCTTTATCGAGGCAACGATTGCAATAATTTGAGCAATCCAAGCCAGTTTATGGGCGAATATGGTGCATTTTTGGATACGCTTACGATAGGAACGACCTATATCCTGCGCACATATCCGTTGTACGATTTTGAATATTTCAATTTTGATATCTGCATACAAACCGCACCTCCTTCTCCACCTAATGAAGATTGTATCGGTGCTTTTGATCTTACTCCAAATGCGGGTTTGGATTGCACTATAGTAACCGCCGGAACTACACTTGGTGCCATCAACGATACCCAAACAAGTTATTGCCACGGTGGACACGATGTATGGTACAAATTTACGGCCACCGCATTTGCACACAAAATTGAGGCAAGTAATATGGTGCAAGTGCTAGGTGATTATTACCTAACAGGAATAGAATTGCTGGAATCCACCGATTGTACCAATTTTACGGTGTTGGCCTGTCAGGAAAACCTAGCAATCCCCATTGAATTCTACCAATTTGTACCGGGTAAAACCTACTATGTAAAGACAGTAAGTTATGCAGGTTGGGCCACTAATTATGACCTCTGCGTAAAGACCATTCCGCCACCGCCCAATGACCTTTGCGCTAATGCTCAACCGCTGGATATTGCTACCGATCAATATTGCCAAAATCTGGTAGTTGGTACTACGCTTGGCGCAGGAAAATCCATGTTGACCAATGTTTGTTATGGCGATAAAAACGATGTTTGGTATAGTTTTAAGGCCAAACAAAGCGCGCATACCATCACAGTGCATACCCAAAATGATGCGATATGGGGACAGCAAAACAGTTGCGATTTGGCTGTGTTTAGGGGCAATTGTACTAATAGTCAATTAGTTACGTGTTTGAGTGACTTTTATGGTGAGGGCACTATGTTACTTGGCGAATTAGTGGTAGGTACAACTTATTTTATCCGAATTTCGAGTGTAGAAACTGGAATTGTATTTGGTATTTGTGTGGGTACGCCTCCAGCGCCACCGTCTAATGACGCTTGTATTAAACCTCGTAAAATACCCGTTTCGGAAGATGAAAATTGTTTTATTAAAGTATTTGGTGCATTGGAAAATGCCACGCCAACACCTACTGGTACTTATTCACCTAATCTTAATTATACTTATCGCGATGTTTGGTTTTCGTTCAAAGCCACACAAGCCAACCATAATGTAGAAGCGACGAATATTCTCAACCTCGATGAGACTAATTATAACTACTATAATTTTGTTAATATAGAAGTGTATTCTGGGACTTGTGGCGCACTAGTTTTGATAGGTCAACCCGCCCAAAATTATGGATCAAAGATCATTTTGACCAATTTAGTGGTTGGAGATACCTATTTTATCAAGGTTTACCAAATATATAATCATCGAATGACCTTTGATCTGTGCGTTACCAGTCCACAGCCGCCTTCCAATGATGAATGTGCAGGTGCAACGCCGCTTTTGATTGATCCTAATTTGGTCTGCCAATCGGCTACTACTGCATCTACTTTTGCGGCCACCCAATCTGTTCCGGGATGTTCTGACAAACCTATCAACGATATTTGGTTACAATTTACGGCCAGCAGTTCCACCAGTCGTTTGAATGTGCAAATGCAGGGAGGGGATCATGATTATACGTTTGGGATGGAAATATTGGAGGGCGATTGTGCTAGTTTAACGCCATATTTGGATTGCGCCGAATATGCTTATGGGAAAATTATAAACCTGCAAAATCTCGTTGAAGGTCATACCTATTTTATCCGTTTGTACACGTTTGTCAACCAAACAGCGGACTTTTCGGTCTGTTTAACTTATTTGCCACTGCCGCCAGCGAACGACAATTGTGACCAAACCGAATTCATTTTGGCTAATAATGGTATTGATTGCGTTCAAAAATATTTTGGCACTACTTTAGGTGCTACTCCATCGTTATTAAATTGTTACGGCGAGCCTGCGCAAGATGTATGGTATCAATTTGTGGCCACCAGTACAAAACACTTTATCGACTTAAAATCAACGGGTTATCCCTTTGGTTATGGTTATGGTTCATTAGGCTTTCAGATGTATGAAGGTGGTGATTGTACCAATCTTTTACCTTTAGGATGTTACGATAATGCGGATGGTCAGCCTACTATTGTAGAGAATTTAACCATTGGTAATACCTATACGGTACGCGTATTTACCAATGAGATTGATGCGCGGGAGTTTTCGCTTTGTATCCGTGCTTTGCCCGAACTACCAGATAATAGCAATTGCGCAGCGGCTTTGGAAATTGTACCCAGCCCCAATTTGGAATGTAGTAATCCTATTGCCGGAACTACGGCTGCATTGACCGACATAAATAATTATGGATGTTATTACGGAACCAGCCTTTGGTATAAATTTACAGCGACAAGCGATAAATACCTCATCCGACTTCAGGATACGGTACAACAGTATGGTGCTGGATTTGTAGGGTTTGAATTATTATGGGGCGATTGTAGTTATTTTTATAACGCCGCTTGTCCCAACAACCTTGAAATCTACGCATTGTACCTTGTTCCCGGAAATGAATACTATATTAGGGTGGTAGGGGAGCAATATTCGGGTGTTGGTTTTAATTTATGTGTAATGACTATAGTGCCTCCCGCTAATGATCTGTGCGCTAATGCAACCACAGTTGTACCCAATGTAGGCTTAGATTGTGTGCATACCTACCCTGGTACGACATTAAATGTCACCACTACCGATGATCAAAATCGAGATATTTGGTACGATTTTACGGCCACCAGTACCAGTCATACTTTTGAAATATTAAATATTGAAATGATTAGCGGTTATTACTCAAGATCTCTCAATTACGACCTGTATAAAGGCGATAATTGTGATGGTTTGACCTTGGTGGCGCAATTTAATTCAAACTATGCAGCAGTATCACGTCAACTTGTTCTTGGCGCGCACTATTTTGTCCGAATTTATTCATCTTACAATGACTTTGAAGCAAATTTTGATTTTTGTATTAAAACTTTGCCTACGTCGCCGCCCAACGAATATTGTGCAGGTGCATATGAATTGATCCCTAATACAGGTTTGGATTGTACGATCGTAACATCGGGTACAACAGAAGGTGCTGTGGAAGGGCAATCTTGTATCGTCAACACAGGTGCAGATGTATGGTACAAGTTTACCGCTACGGCTACTGCGCATGTGGTTAATATGTTCAATGTGTCAAGCCCGTCAGGCGGTGAGTATTTGTCATTTGAAGTATTGCAAAGTACAGATTGTGCGTCGTTTATAAGTTTGGGGTGTAATACTTATTTCAATCAGGGGTTATACGCCAGCGGACTTACCGTTGGTGCGGTTTATTATATTCGGGTAGCCAATTTGATCGGTTCTGTTTTTCAATATGAAATTTGTATCACCACATTGCCTGCGCCGCCCAACGACCGCTGCGAGAACGCCGAGCCTATGAATATTTCTGCTTGGCAAAGTTGTGAATATTACGCTTACGGCACTACTTATGGTGCTACGCCAACCAGCGGATTAACCGCTTGTGGTGAAACAGGCAACGATGTTTGGTACAGTTTTATCGCAACGCAATCGGCGCATACTTTTACTTCATATTCCAATATCGGTTATTTAAATATTGAATTGCTCACCGGCGAATGCGGCAATTTGCAACACTTGGAATGCCGTAATGGAGTATACAACAGTAGCACCTTTACATTTGGTGAACTCATTCCAGGCGCGACATATTTGCTTCGGGTAAATACCATTGGGGCAGGTGCAGAATTTAATATTTGTATCAGCACACCTCCATTGCCGCCAGCCAATGATGCCTGTATAGATGCCATTGTTTTACCTGTTTCTCCCGACGAAACTTGTGTCACTTTGGTCAGCGGTACTACTGAATGGGCTACCCCTTCCTTCAATGTACCCAATAGTGGATTTGGTAATGTTTCTAACGATATTTGGTACACCTTTACCGCGACAGGAACGAACCATTTGATTACGGTGAGTAATTATTATAGTTACAATAGTTATTTACAACTGGATGTCTATTCTGGCAATTGCGCTGCATTGACATTAATTGGTGGGCAGTCATTATGGAGTAATAACCGATTATTGCTGACCAATCTGACACCGGGCGCGTCTTATACCCTCCGATTGTACGATGCATACTATTCAGCAAACATGAGTACCTTCGATATTTGTGTTACCAGCGTAACCCCGCCAGCCAATGACGAGTGCACGGGTGCATTACCGTTGGTGGTTAATCCATCTTTAAATTGCTTGGTGCAAACCAATGCTACAGGTTATGGTGCCACGCCTTCCATGCCCGATTGTAATGAAATGCCAAGTAATGATATTTGGTACCAATTTACAGCCACTAGCACCTCCCATGCTTTATCCACCAATGCTTATCATCTAGGTATAGAGGTTTTTGAAGGTAATTGTGGGGCGTTAATACCGGTCGTAACCTGTACGATCCTGGATAGCCCAAAAGAGATTATTCAAAATTTGGTTATTGGAAATACCTATTATGTTCGGTTTTTCTTTAGTGGAAATATAGCCCCTTTTGAGATTTGCCTTCAAGCACTACCAGCCGCTCCTGCTAATGATGAATGTGCGCAAGCCATTGTTATTCAACCGAATAGCGAATTGGATTGTACATTCAGTTACGAAGGATCTACATTAGGTGCTACGCAATCAGCACCCGCTTGCAATGGCTCGGGAACGCATGATATTTGGTACCAATTTGTAGCCACCAATACCACGCATTTGTTGAATTTAAAAGCAAAGAACCCTTTAAATAACGGTGCTAATGCTGGTTACAATGTAGAATTGTATAGCGGAAGCGATTGTGATAACTTAACTTCTTTATTTTGCACCAATCCATATAATGTCTTGATATGGAATGATTTGGTTGTTGGGAATACCTATTTTGTTCGCATTTTTAGCATTCAAAATACTGCTGTGGATATTACTTTTTGTATCCTAACCCCGCCGCCGCCGCCCGCAAATGCGGATTGCTCAGGTGCTATTGAACTCATCCCAAGTCAGGATCTGAATTGTAGCCAACCTGTATCGGGTACTACTGGCGGTTTATCTTGGGACGAAACTACTGGAAATTGGATATCGGGCACCAGTCTTTGGTACCAATTTACGGCCACAAGCAATGCGCATGTAGTTGAATTACAGCATATTGTGGAGTTATATGGTTATAATTATACCCAATTATATCTTTACGAGGGTACTTGCGATGGATTACAATTATTGAGTTATGGTAATAAAATTATCAATAGTAATTTAGTACCCGGCCATGTCTATTATGTCAAAGTATATGGCCGCCCTAATGCAGCATACAATTTTGATATATGCATACTTACTGTCCCTCCACCTACGAATATTACATGTCTGGAGGCACAACCGTTACAAGTTTGGCCAGCCAATTGCGAAGCCGCTACGTCAAGCGTTTTGATGGGAGGAGATCCTTATTATTCGTATTATTACAACGGCTGCAATACCATTAATTCGGCTTGGTTTAAATTTGAAGCCACTTATAGTACCCATTTTATTACTGTAAATCAAAGAGCACTCGAAAATATTTTCTCTGGACTAAAGTACGAACTCTTTGTTGGCGATTGCGACCAATTAACGAGCATAGGTTGCTATCCTAAGCCTTATGCACCTCATTATCAGTACTTTAACCCAGGAACTACCTATTACGTGCGTGTGGGCTCGGAGCAATCACAATCGGCCTTATTCGATATTTGTATCTCTACACCACAGCCCGATTTGGATTTTGTTCAATTCCAATTACCCGACAACTGCAAACCGGGTGATAACGAAACACTCAAACTTTGGATTTCCAATAGCGGTGGTAAAACGATCGATATAGGAACGGCGAGTATTACTTTGAGTATCAATGGAGCAAATACGGGTAATTACGGCCCGTTCTTTAATACTACTATGATTTATCCGGGAAGTTATGAGATAATTGATTTGTCGGGTTTGGATTTGTCCAATATTGGTGTTAATCAAATGGTGGCAAATGCCACGTTACAATATGATAGCGATCTAACTTATAATACCATAAAATTATCCTTTACTGGTCAAAACCCGATCAACTATTATGTAGATGGTGACGGTGATGGTTATGGAAATGCTGCGCAATCGTTTGTCAGTTGTGCACCTATAGAAGGATTCGTTCCAGATAATACAGACTGCGATGATACCGATTTTGATATCCACCCGGGTGCTACGGAGACCTGCAATGGAATAGACGATGACTGTAACGGACTGGTAGATGCCGATGATCCTAATGTGCAAAATACCCAAACACTGGTGCTTACTTGCCCCGATAATATCATAATGGAGAACAATACTGGAACATGCAGTACTCTCGTCTATTATGACTTGATGGTTTCGGACAATTGTGCAAATACGCTGACACAAGACAGCGGATTACCCACAGGTAGTTTATTTCCCGTTGGGACAACGCTTAACTCATTTATCCTCACCGATCCCGATGGCAACCAAGTCACTTGTAACTTTACTGTTCAGGTACAAAAAGCCGCTGATCCTGATTTACAGTACGCTTATACCGTAATTGGTTTAAACGATGTATTAATGAGGGGAAATACCGTGTTTTCTGGCGGCGTGGGTGTTGTAAATGCCAATAAAAAAGCGCGTCTTCAACTCGGTACAACCGTCATTGGAGCCAATTCATTTGTGAAATCTCCTATCCTCGAACTCCAAGGCGGTAGCCAAGTGACCAAGTATTACAATGGACAAGTGCCATCTGCTTTATTACCTGTTTTTCAAGCCAATACCACGCCAAGCAGCAATAATATCTCTATTCCAGCCAATAGCAATGCTGTCACCCTAGGGTTGGCCAGTTATGGTAATATCATTGTAGGGGCGGGTACAACGGTTATTTTTTCTGGTCAACCAACGGTATTCATCAAAGAATTGACTATCAAGGCTGGTGCAATCATCCTATTTGATCAAAGCACAACACTGTTGGTTAATAAAGGTATAGCCATCGCAGCCAATGCCGATTTTAACCCAGGAGGTAGTCAGTTAGTACAATGTTTTGCGGCTGAAAACGTAACTATTGAACGTGGTTGCGACATTTTTGCCCATATTTATACGCAAAAAGACCTCTTGTTGGAAAAAGCATCCGATTTTGCACCGACCAATATGACGGGTAGTTTTATCGCATTCAATGTATATGCACCGGAGTTTGTGCAGTGGAATTGGGACGAAAACTATTGTCCAATAGATCCTATCAGACCTGCCAGCCCCGAATCGGAGCGCACAACAGAAAATGCGATTACACAACAATCCATCAATGGTATGCGTATTGCCCCTAACCCAGCGTCATCGCAAGCGCAAGTGTCTTTTGAATTAGAAAATGACACCCCCATAAAAGTGCAAGTGATGGATGCCACCGGGAGATTGGTGCAAACGGCGCAAATAAATGGCGTAAAGGGCAATAACCAAGTAATGTTACAATTATCAAAGTTATCAGAAGGGTTATATACGGTGCAAGTACGTGGGCAAGGATACCAATCCATTGGCAAATTGGTCATTTCGTACCCGTAGAGCCGTTGCACTGCAACGTCTCCCCCCCTCCCCCAAGAAGTAGCCCATCGGTAATAGAAAAATTTGTGAAACCGTAAGATATTAAGAACCTTTGAGATAGTAGAGTGCCCGGGTCGTTGCAAGTAGTTTGCAATGGCCCGGTTTTTATATGCTCAATTCGAACCGTTTTTGCCTCAACTCTTAAATATTGATTGTATTTTTGCAAAAAAAAGCAACAATGGACGAGCCCATTATGAAAGAACTCCTCAATGTCCTCCCGCAAGTGGGTAACGTAACATGGATAGGTGTACGCAAAGAACGTATCATACCTCCCATTTCCGTAGAAAAAGTACAAGTATTGGCCACAGGTGGGCTCGAAGGAGACCGATACAACGGTGGCCTCGCAGGCAAGCGACAGGTAACGCTCATCCAAGATGAACACTTGGACGCATTGGCCTCTATACTAGGTAAAGAAAATATCGATCCAGGACTGATCCGCCGAAATATTGTGGTGCGTGGTATCAATCTGCTCGCCTTACGCGACCGTCAGTTCCGCATTGGCGATGCCATACTCGAAGGTACTGGCTATTGCCACCCTTGCTCCAGAATGGAAGAAAACCTCGGAAAAGGCGGGTACAATGCCATGCGCGGACACGGTGGTATCACCGCTCGGGTTATTCAAGCAGGATCTATTCAATTGGGTGATAGTGTGGCTTTGAAGCCCTAAAATTGGAGTACAATACTTCCGGGCCTCAAGAGCAGCCGTGCACCTACCGCTGTGCTATTGTTATGTATCGCGATAGATTTTCGAATCCAAATAGTACTCTTGTACTCTAGTGCAGATGTACACAATATACCGGTTAAACCAGCTGCTAAATAGATTGTATTCGCCCCTCCTTCAAATGCATTTTCCAAACTCCACCTCAAAATAAGTAAAGAAGGAACACCAACCCAAACTGATGCAATATGCAATTTTCGTCCTTTTTGATACGCTTCCTTAGCTTTGGGTGTACTAATCAATTCCGCTATGAAATCGCCCCTTGATGCTTTTTTTCCTGCAATATAGTAGCGATCACTAAAATAACGTTCTTCCCACATTAATTCTTTGGTCATCAATACACGGCCTTCTTGTGCCTGAGAACAAAAGGTAGCGAGCATAAACATACAGATAAATACTAGTTTTAAAGAGTGCATAAACATAGAGAATTATTGTTTTTTTTAATGAAAAATTATCAACACAAGAGCAGAATAGATTGTTTATGCTAACTTTGCTCCTATGAAAAATATTTTTGCTATTTTTTGCTATTTTAGCGCATTTATTGCTAGTCTTGGAGCGCAAACCAACACCCTCTTCGACGAAAACACTGTTGGTAAAATCGAAATTTATGTACGCCCGGATTCGTTGGAATACATGATTACCAATTTGTTAAACGACGAATACATCCGTGGTAATTTTATTTTCTATTCCGGTAATACCATTGATACTGTAAAGAATATCGGTTTGCGTTTGCGCGGAAATACATCTTTGTCCGCGCAAAAAAAATCTTTTAAAGTCAGTTTTAACGAATTTGACGAACTAGGAGAATACCAAGGCCTGCGCAAACTCAACCTACGAGGCAGCCATAATGACCCAACCATGATGCGCGAAAAATTGTTCTACCACATCTGGGAAAATGCAGGAAGACCGCAACGCCGCGCCGCATTTGTAGAACTATATATCAACGACGAATACAAAGGACTATACACCAATATCGAAGAAATTGACAAGCGATGGCTCAAAAGGGTCTTTGGCAATAACGATGGCAACCTCTACAAATGCCAATATCCCGCCAGTTTGGCCAATCTTGGTACTAACCCAAACACCTATAAGCAGATATTGACAGGTAGTAACGAACGCGCTTATGATCTCAAAACCAACGAAGCCCTCGACGATTATTCCCGTTTTGTAACATTAGTGACGACATTAGACCTGCCTGTAAATGCCGATTATCCCTCAAAAATTAGCCAAATCCTCAATGTCGAATCCGTTATTAAAGCATTTGCATTGGATGTGGCCACGGGTAATTGGGACGATTATTTTTATAACCAAAGCAACTATTACCTCTACGATAACCCCGAAACCGGCAAATTTGAGTTCATCACGCTCGATACCGATAACTCTATCGGCGTAGACTGGCTCAACAAAGACTGGGCCACCCGCAATTGTCTCGATTGGCAAAGCCATAGCGGCCCACGACCTTTGGCCACTAAATTGATGGCTGTTCCGGAATACAAGGAAATGTTTATCCAATATTTGTTCCATATTACCAAAAATGTGGCTAGCCTGAACCAACTCAATACCTATATTGACCAAATGCACGACCTAATAACGCCCGCCGCTATTTATGACACCTACCGGACGTTGGATTATGGTTACACCATCCAGGATTTTCACAATGGTATCATCGAAACCATCGACAACCATACGCCTTATGGGATCAAACCCTTTTTGGAATTGCGGAAGAATAAGACACTGGAACAATTAGTAGGTCTTGTTAATGATAACGACCTTGATAACCTAGCATTGGGTCTGCAAATTTGGCCGAATCCTGTAACCGATTGGCTGTATATAATGTTGCCACAAGCCGCTAATATGGAGATAAATATCTTTTCCACCACAGGAAACCTACAAAGTTCAATGCACTTTGAAAACAAAAATACGATCGCCGTTCCAATGGAAAATTTACCCAATGGATGTTATTGGGTGGAAATAACGACCGATCGTGGACGGGTGGTGAAATTGGTAGTCAAGTAGAGCGCTTTGTTCTACTACAAAGACTTAGCGTACACATTTATCCACCACAACAGGACACAAAGTCCACAAAGCGTAGGATTTACGCTTCGCTTTTGTACACTCGTACGTTAAAGATAAAGTCAACGCTTTGTGTTCTAAAAAAGCGAAGCGTCCACTCTACGTCTTTGTGAACTCGTACGTTAGAGTTATATACAAAGGTAAAGTAAAAAAGTATTTCATTGAGAATAAAAAAAGTCAGTAATTTGTTGAACCGCCGGGAAGGGCAGAGGATTTGTGGAC
>JAAFHO010000657.1 GCA_013297575.1 Chitinophagales bacterium | reverse complement strand
CATACCAATCAATAATCCTGCGGCGATAATAGCCGTAATAAGAAAATAGCTCTCCCAAAGTCCTTCTTTTCTAGTACGCCAAAACACCAATAAATGCGTTGGCAATAACCAAAAAAGGTTCAAGTTGTTCTTGGTCGCTTGGTGATCCGTCAAAAACCACAAGAAAAAAATGATAACTCCACCAATGCCCAATACAAACCAAAAAATAAAATCAAAAATACGATTGCTCTTCGCATTAAACATACACAATATGCCCAAAACCGCCACTAAGCACATCGAGATAAACGGAGTAATAGGATTTTGTTCCGTTGCTTTTCCCGCAATATAGACCTTTGGAATATTAAATTCTTGCCCAACCAAATTAACGCCCTCTGAAAGCGTTGCTGAGCCAAATGCATCGTGAAGATGATCCGGTAAGAACATATAATTTTCGGCACCCGATACTCGATCAGTTGGCATGCCAAGCACTAAGTCGATCCCAAAACCAGTCCAAGGGTGATTGACCAAATACGGCCTTAACAACTGTCGCATAGTCAATTTAGAGGCTACTGTTGTACTATCAAACTGAACCTGACCATACAACGCATTGCGCACAATATCGCGAATACGTGTGGCGCAGTTGTCGTAAAAAAAATCGTATTTATAACTTCTATTTTGGGCTAAGGCATTTTCTTCTAATAGATTGAACAAACGCTCTTTTTGTAATGGCGTGAGTTCCAGCACTTGCTCCTTCATACTTCGGTCGTCGATGGCGTTACCGCGTTCAAAACCCTTATACCTTTCAACATCAAGAACATATAATAATTTCCCCCTGCAAAAATTTATGTAAAAATTAGGCTGGTCAAAATCAAAAGTACCGTAATTATAAATACGATCTACATTTTGAGAGGGATCAAATATACGTATAGCACTGTGTCCAAATGTACTGTACAGTTCGGCTCCGGGTGATACTGTCATCAAACTTACAATAGCAGTAGGAGATAGTATTCGGGTATTTTGACCAAAACTGATGATCTTTGCCGATAATAGTATAAAAAGTATAAATAGAATATTGCGCATAGTAAAATATTGTATTAAGGCTGCCTTATAAATCCAAAAGCCCATCAGGTAATTCTACGTGAACTGTTTTTTGTTTTTTATCTATTTTAAGGATTAAAGCATCGTTTAAAGGAATCAAAATTTCGCGATTCTTAAACACAATTAATGCCATTTCTTGTTGAGGCATATCCAATACTTCTTCAATAATACCAACAACTCCAGCCTCCTTGTCTATTATCGAGAAACCTTCAAGATGGCTATACTCAAGGCTATCATCTGCTATTTCTAAAGAAGCAGGCACCTCTGAGGATGGAAGAAATACACCCTTAGACTGTATTAAAAGTGCTTGGTCTTTATTGGTAATATCCTCGAAATGGACAATTAACTCGCCACCACCACGTATGTTTTCTATGAAAAATGGCATCTTATTGCCTTTCACTTCAATGAATACGCGTTCAGCCGATAAAAACAAATCTTCGAACACTTCATCAATGGCAATTTTTAATTCGCCCGATACACCATGCGTCTTTTTGGTAAAACCAATTTGAATATATTCCATAATTAAGGGCGAAAATACGATAAACAACAAAATAATGACTTAATAAATCAAAATTTTCAAAATTTATCCGACTTTTGCCCACCAAAACTTCAAATTCTTCGTTCTCTTGGTCGAAGGATTGATTTATTTATTTCAACACCTTCGATTAGCAACAATGAACTTAATTATCAGTTTAATAAAATCTAAATAAGTTCTATCAAAATTGACCAATAGTCACTCTTTTATGAAACGGATTATTTTAACCATCCCCATTATTTGTATTTCTGCCATGCTTATGGCGCAGACACCCCAAAGTCCGCAAACGCCTACGAGTAAACAAACGGCCACGCCACCAGTGCCAACTACTTACGGCACCGAAAAAAATACCACCGTCCAAGGCGCATCGGCAGTAAAAGAAGAGGTAGGAACGGGTAGTGCAGGCCCAGAAAAAAGCGAATATGCTGAAAAGTATAAAGGAATCGCTATCGCAGAAATGCAGAGGGTTGGAATTCCTGCGAGTATCAAATTAGCGCAAGGTATTGTGGAAAGTAGTTCCGGTCAAAGCCCGTTGGCGCAGGGCGCAAATAACCATTTTGGTATCAAGTGCGGTAGTAATTGGACAGGAAAGACATACAAGAAAAAGGATGACGAAAAGGACGAAAAAGGCAATATCATCGAATCTTGCTTTCGCAAATATGCCGAACCTGAGGAGTCATTTTACGACCATTCTGAGTTTTTGCGCGACCCACGCAAATATTACCGTTATGGCTTCCTTTTTGGCCTTGATAAACGCGATTATCGTGGCTGGGCAAAGGGATTAGAGTCTTCCGGATATGCTACTGAAAAAGGTTATGGCGATAAATTGATAGAGATTATTGAAAGATACAAACTTTACCAATACGACGACCCCGAAATCCAAGCCATGAACAGCGGTAGCATGGACGACAGCAAAGCAACTAAGAAAAAATGGGACTGGCGCAAGGGAAAAAAAGAAGACGATGACGCTACCAGTGAAAATAGAACACCCGGAAAACCTGGCGCAATTCCTCCTCGTGTCGGACGTATCAACGACGTGAAGGTCGTTTTATCCAATCAAGGAGAAACAATTGACGAAATTGCAAATGTTTTTCGTTTAAACCCTCAAAAAGTAGCAGATTATAACGAACGGCACTACACGCCGGGTAAACCTTTGGAAGTGGGAACCAAGGTCTTTATCTCCGAAAAGCATTCCAAATGGCGTGGCCGTGCCAAACACCATTTTGTACGAGACAACCAAACTATGTTCGATATTTCTCAGCAGTATGGTGTTAAACTCAAAGACTTGTTGAAACGGAATGGCATGGTCTATGGGCAAGAACCAGAAACTGGCGAACGCGTACGTGTGCGTGGCCGCCGTAAATCGGATGAATTGGTGCGCTTACGCGATGTATCATCTACCGCGGATATCAAAAACAATAAACCCGGCAAAAACAATAATAATAGGCCAAGTACAACAGTAGGAGAGGAGTTGTTCGAAATTGGTGGTGACCAACCCGCCAACAATGGTTCGAGTAAACCTTCAACCAAGCCTTCTAGTGGTGGTGGTACTCCTGCCACACCAACGCCAACTAAACCAACAGTACCCAGTACCAAACCAAGTACATCACCTGGCAGCGGTAATTTTCCAAGTGACCCCACACCCCAAAGTGGAAACCCACAAACAACGCCTGGCACAACGCCTGTTGTTACCCCCCCGCCGCCGCCACCTGTTGTTGCGCAGCCCGGATACCATGTTGTGGTAAAAGGTGATACACTATTTAGTCTTTCGAGGAAATATAATATTACTGTTGCTAAACTAAAAGCATTGAATGGTATGACCTCTGATGCAATTCAAATTGGTCAACAAGTTAGAGTACAATAAATGGAGGAAAAACAGCA
>JAAFHO010000656.1 GCA_013297575.1 Chitinophagales bacterium | reverse complement strand
ACAGGTGTATGATTTACCCGCAAGAAGGGAATCGTTCAACCGTATCATTCGTGTGACCAATCCGGGTGCCATTGCTGTCAGTTATTATATTTCAGGTACCGTCAATAATGATGCAGAAACACCCGATCTGTGGGATTTTGGCAGAATATTACAAATGGACTTAGCCGGAAATATTACAAACTGGTGGGCTTATCACGAAACTAATCAAATAGAAATGGATAGTGAGTTTGGTTCACGTTTGATTTCATGGGGTAACAATCAAGTATTGTTAGGGGGTAATTTTGTGGATAATAGTAAGCGTCATGGAGTGCTTTATACCGTTAATATCCCTACAGGAACAGTCAATACAGCCGTTAGGTTTCCCAATAATATAATGGTGACAGATGTATTTAGGTTGCCTATTACTGGCCCAACGCGGCTTATTGTAACCGGATATAATCATGTGGGTAATGTCAGTTTTATTGCGTGCTTGAATGCCAGTTTTGCTACGTTATGGAGTTATAATCTTCCACAATTTAGGCGTTTGGACGATATTGGGCGGGATAATGCCGGCAATTTATTTGTAGCGGGCAGGGATATTGCTGACCTGAATAATGCTCTTTGCCGTTTTGAATTAAATGCCACTGGTATTGAATCAGGTACCATTCATCAAATTGATCCCCAAACCAATGATATGGTGAATAGTCTTGCCCGTGTTTGGATAAGAGGTGGTAGTGATATCCTTTACGCAGACTCAAGGACCAAGGGTAGCGGATTGGGTTTTCAGGGTCAAGATATACATTTAGCAAGATTTGATAATTTACTGGATGACTACGAGTGCGACACCACCCTATCCATTACCTTAGATAGTGTACAGCATGTTGCAACTCCTTATAATATCACAAGATTAATCTTGGCTGATGCACTCTTATGGAATGAAAAAGGAACAGCAGTATCGTATAATAAGGAAATGGATGGGTGTAATTCGGTACCCAATACAAATTGCTGTAGTTTTATTGAAGTAAAACCTTCACAGGAGCAGTGCAACGGAAGTATTTTGAATTTGAGCCAATTACCACCCGATTGTACGGTGGAATCGGTTGAAATGTCCATTACTGGCGGTGCAAGTATTCCCAATGTACAAGCATTTTATGGGATGGGGTGTGGTACTGAAAATTTTGGACCAGGCTCTAATATGTTTACGTTTTACCCACAATGCGTTACGAATCAATTAGTTGTTGAATTAAATATACCGCCAGGTGGGCCTGTTGTATTAACCTACGTGGTGCATTTTGTAGGCTCTTCGGAGGTTTGTATAAAAAAGGACACACTGGATTGTTGTTGCCCGTTTTTAGAATTAAATACAAGCCCAACAGGCCAAGTTTTTGTATCACAGTTTACAAACTGCCTTCAGCCCAATTGGCAGATAGGAGTACAATTGACCAACGGTAGTTTTGTAGGGGGGAATATCGGTGGAGGCGGTAGTTGTTTGTCCCCCACAAATATAGTGTCTGGAAGCAGTAATCATGTTTTTAATGCCTCCTGCGCATTTGTTCCTAATTTTTCTTTTTTTGTACAGCCAATAAACCCCAACCTTCCAACGGAAATTTTATTGACGACCATTCAAAATGGGGAAGCGTGTTCTAGTACTTCGGGGTCGTTACTGTTTTGTGAGCAAGTCTGCCATACAGAAATCGATTTTACACCAGAAATGACTTGTCCCGGTGATTTGTTCTCACATATTGCACTAGATATTTCTAACCAAAGCAGCATAAATAACTCGATTTGTAGTGTAACCATTACTGCTTCCGATGTAGTTTTTGGAGATTGGTTGCAGGGTAATATTGCACTTTCTGGCACCTCTGTTCACAATGCTAATGGTAACAGTATTACGTTTGTACCTAACCCTTCAGGTTCGTTTATGCCTGGGCAAACAGCCAATTTTTGGATCACTTATCCTGCTAACCCTGGATTTTCTGGTACAATAAATGTGCAAGTGGACTATTGTAATTCAGAAGGCTGCGATACGAGTTATGTCTGGAATCCATCGGGTGGGGTAGGGCCTGGTAACGATAATGGGGATCTAGTGGTAAAGGCAGTTGTTTTAGGATCACAACCTTTGCATTGGGCGCAGTTTTTACTTGATAAATCTATACCACCTGTTGGCCCTAAAAAAGTAAAGGCAATAGGCATCAATTTGTTGCAACCCACCAATACTGAAATTGTTGGGGTGAGTAATACGGAAGTAAATTGTGGTGGTACTACCTCATTATTAGGCATACAATTGGCTCAAAATGATTTGCGCAACGCCAGATTTGTTTTGGATAAAGAACTAAGAGCCGAAAATTTATCGGGTAAAGTGTTGTCTATTATTTATAAAGGGTCAACACCCCAAAAAGTACACGTAGTTTTCTATGATGCCTATGGAAGTGTAATTCATCAGAACGAAATGAACCTATCTCAGGTGGTGACGGGAATCAATAGCCCCGTAGATCAGTATTCAAATTTGGAAATGAAGGGCTATCCAAACCCTGTTCAAGACCAATTTACAATTACATATAACCTACCCGAAAGCGAAGAACTTGTTTTTGATATCCAAAATCAATATGGACAAACGATTAGAAAAGTCGTTCAAGGCAAAGTAGATGCGGGTATAAATCAAGCGGTATTAAATGTAGGTGATTTGCCTGCTGGAATCTATTTCGTACGGCCGTGCCTCCAATTAAATGGGAAGATACTGGGCGCATTAAAAATGATAGTGATTCGATAGTGTTTTCATGCTATGGTGTAACGATGCAACAGTTGGGTTATGTATTTAAAGTGGTTTATTACGTGCTTTAAAAATGTAATTTATGTTGCGTCGTTGCGCTGTGGCGTGCATACTTTTCTTCTTCAAAATTGATCTTTCTTGCTCCTAACCATCTTTCACTTAATAACTGGGTGTGATACTAGTCCGAAAAAAAATCAACCTCTAGGAACTAATTGTACCACACTAGGGTTTTAACTTCAACATTCACAATCAATATCAATTTTTAACGCACAATAATGGTACGCACATCCAATACAATCCAGACAAATCCCGTGGCACTAAAGCCGGGTTTCGGATGCGCTCAGTGTAAAAACTGGCGAGCGCGTACCAAACGTAATACGCTCCTATTCAAGGGAGGTAATACGCTGAATAACCTCCTATACTGATCGTCTCCCGTTTTGTTTTCGGCGCGGCGAAATGCTGGGCAATCGAAAATAAAAGGCGAATTTTTTCTAGTTTTCCCTTTTCTTTCTTCTTTTTCTTGCCCAATCAGGTAGTAAATATGCATGCGTTTTGCACGGCATCGCCTTTTTTAATGAAATCTTATAACTAATTAATAATCAAATAAATATGCAATTTTATATTCGAAAGCGACCCAGTGTATTGCGTTGAAAAAAACAAAATCACTGGGTTCGTGGCTCAATTGGTAGAGCACCGGTCTTTTAAACCGGGGGTTGAGGGTTCGAGTCCCTCCGGACCCACTAT
>JAAFHO010000660.1 GCA_013297575.1 Chitinophagales bacterium | reverse complement strand
GCAGTTCTGTAATGGCTAGGTCACCTAGTGGCAGCCGATCTGCAAAGGCATGTAATAGTACATATTTATACGCAGATCCGGGTAAGGGCAAAATAAGGGTGCCTTGAGCAACGGCATAAGCATTCCCATTACACCAAGTTTGGTATCCATAGCCACCTATATTGATCTCGTCGCCGTTCTGCATCAAAGCATGTTGCTTATCTTGTACAGAACAGCCATTGGTATAGAACAATAATTGTCCGCTACTGTCGCACATATTGGCGCGACATTTTCTTAAACTAATAGCGGGTATTTCTATCTCCGTGGCTACGGGCGGGTCGGTACTAAAATCAAAATAGACCAATCCATTATACCAATTTAAGGTTTCGCCATAACCACCCAGCATCCAAATTTGATCGACCTTGTCTTGTGCAGTAAGGTAGGAGGGTGGAGCAAGTGCAGTTATGATTAGGAGGAGTATATATAATTTGTGGAGGAGGCGCATAGTGTAATGTGTTGTAGCAGTATGCGGTGCTACTTTTTGTATAAACAAAGTAGTAGCACCGCTATGCTTTTGTGATATAAAGAACTGTATTAATGCTGAATAACCAACTTATTGGTCTGTCGCTGCCCATCCGCAGCGGTAAATACGGCATAATAGACTCCATTTGCCCATGCACCTGTGCGTATAGTCGCGTTACATCCGTCTAGTTTTTCAACTAAAATTACTCGGCCTGTTATGTCTGTTACGGTTAAAGTACCCGAAATTGGCTACCCCATCCCAGCCACCACCGCCCTAGCCACATTTTGCCCATCCATCGCCGCCGAAATAATACCACCAGCATAACCCGCGCCTTCGCCACAAGGGTACAGCCCCATTATTTCGACATGCTGGTAAGTCAATGGATCGCGCGGGATACGCACGGGCGAACTGGTGCGGCTCTCGGTACCGATTACATTGGCCTCGGCGGTATAATAGCCTTTCATCATTTTCCCAAACTCCGAAAGACCATCGCGGAGGCGTTTATAAACAAATGGCGGTAACAATTCGTAGAGCGGTGCAGGAAACAGACCCTGAATATAAGACGATTTGGGCAAGCTGGACGACAATTTGCCACTAATAAAATCGGTGAGGCGGAGAGCGGGTGCTTTTTGAGATCCATCGCCCATTCGGAACATATTGCGCTCTACTTCTGCTTGAAATTCCATGTGCGAAAACACACCGTGCTTGGCCCAAGGCAACATATCCTCGGGTTCAATGGCCGTTACTACCCCCGAATTGGCATAAGGCGAATCGCGGCGGCTCATGCTCATACCGTTGACGACTATTTCGCCGGGAGCAGTCGCTGCTGGCACCACCAAGCCACCCGGACACATACAAAAAGAGAATACACCGCGTTCGCGTACTTGACAAACCAAGGAATAACTGGCCGCTGGCAGGTATTCGCTACGTGGCATTTGGCGGTATTGCACTGCATCCACAATGGGCTGCGGATGCTCCACGCGCACGCCCAGCGCGAAGGGTTTTGCTTCTATTTTGATGCCTTTTTCAAAGCAAAGGGTATAAATATCGCGTGCAGAATGCCCCGTGGCCAATATCACCGCATCGGCGCGCCATTCTTTTTGATAGGGTGCTTGCTCGGTGCCAAGGTATTGGGTTACTACGCCTTCCATCCGTTGTTGGTGCAGTATAAAATCGACGACAAATTGGTCAAAATGCACTTCTCCACCGTATTGCTCTATGGTAGCACGGATATTTTGCACCACTTCGGGGAGTTTATTAGAGCCAATATGCGGGTGTGCTTCGGTCAGGATATCGGATTTTGCACCGTGTTCTACCAGTAGTCGCAATGATTTTTGCACCACACCGCGTTTGAGCGATCGGGTGTATAATTTACCATCGGAATAAGTACCCGCGCCGCCTTCTCCAAAGCAATAATTGGAATGGGGATTTACTTCGCCGTATTGTTGAATCGCCTTGAGGTCGCGCCTGCGCGCACGAGCGTCTTTTCCGCGGTCGAGTACAATTGGTTTTATCCCCAATTCGATCAGTTCCAAGGCAGCGAAATAACCCGCCGGCCCCGCGCCGACAATAATCACGGTGCCTTTTTTGCCATCTACTGGCCGGAAACCATCTAAAATAGCGGATTCGGGTGTAAATACCTCGCCATCAACATATACTTCTGTCCGCAAACGATACACCGGATGTTTGCCGCGCGCATCGAGGGAGGCACGCAGTATTTCGGTATGCACAATGGTATCTTGGGCAATACGGAGCGAACGGGCCGCTTGCAGGCGCAGCATCTGTTCATTTTCCCGGTGTTCGGGTGGGAGTACTATTTCGAGTGTATGTGGCAAAAGGGTCGTTTATCTAAAATTACGAACTGCAAAGGTAAATATAAATCTTAGGAATGATAAAACAATAACTTATCACTTTTGGCTGATTCCTTTCCGCTCATACTACCTATCTTTTCGTTTAAATAGCCCCACTATTCGCACTAAAAGATACTTGTCTGAGCAAAAATTAATCTACCCAAAAATGATAACTTATTGTTTTATCATTCCTAGTTACCGAGTAAAATAGATCGTTGGGCATCGTAATACGTGATAATTTACCATGAATTTTAAAAACTGTTGCCTAAAACAGGGCATTGGGCTGTACCTTGCAGTGCGTTTTTAAACATACTCGAGCTATGGGATGTTTAGTAAGCACTTTAACATTTAAAATTTAGCGTTGGACATTTAATATTAAAATATTTATAAATTTTAAATGTTTATTTTTCTAATTTTAAATGTTCAACGCTAAATTTTAAATGTTAATTTTTTAATGCAAACACCCGCAAATTTATTCCCGGCCCCTTCCAGCATCCCCGAAAAATGGAACCTCCCCAATCGGATGGATCAACGCGAATACCTCATTGGAGGTGAATTACGCACTTGGAATGGCGACCTAAACGACATCGTTTCTCCTATTTATTTGAATATTGACGGTCGTATTGAGCCCAAAATCATCGGTAGCACGCCTTTATTGGGCGAAAAAGAGTCTTTGGAAGCCTTAGATGCTGCTGTACTCGCCTATAATAATGGTCGCGGCGATTGGCCTACCATGACATTGGTCGATCGGATTGCTCATGTTGAACATTTTTTGGTAGAAATGCGCTTGGTACGCACCGAAGTCGTCCGTTTGTTGATGTGGGAAATTGGGAAAAACCTCGCCGACTCCGAAAAGGAATTTGACCGAACCTGTATTTATATCGAGGACACGATTCGCGAATTGAAGGATTTGAACCGCCGCAGCGCGCGTTTTGAAATGGAAGAAGGCATTATTGCCCAAATTCGACGCGTTCCGATCGGGGTTGCGCTGTGTATGGGCCCTTACAATTATCCCCTGAATGAGACCTTTACTACCTTGATTCCGGCGTTGATTATGGGTAATTCAGTGGTATTTAAACCTGCGAAATACGGTGTTTTGCTGGTTCAACCGCTGTTGGC
>JAAFHO010000655.1 GCA_013297575.1 Chitinophagales bacterium | reverse complement strand
CATTTTGACACCGATTGAAATTCTTGGCGTATTCCTCAAGCCATTCACTTTATTGTTGCGTTTGTTTGCCAACATCACTGCTGGTCACATCGTAATATTGTCTTTCGTCAGTTTGATCTTTATCTTAGGCAAATCAGGCGCAAGCACAGGCGGATCTATTGCAGGTATCGCTGCTTCTGTTCCATTAACACTATTCATGATGACCCTCGAATTGCTGGTGGCATTCCTCCAAGCGTTCATTTTCACCATGTTGAGTGCAAGTTATATCGGTGCTGCTGTTGAAGAGCCGCACCACCATTAATTGTTCATAATTTTTAAACATTATATTACATGAGTTACGCTGCATTAGGTGCTGGTCTCGCTGTTATTGGCGCAGGTCTTGGTATTGGCCAAATCGGTGGTAAAGCGATGGAAGCCATCGCTCGCCAACCAGAAGCAACGGGTGATATCCGTTCAAACATGATCTTAACTGCTGCCCTTGTAGAAGGTGCTGCACTTGTTTGTATGGTATTGTCTTTCTTCGTAAGGGCTGCTGGCTAGAAAATGGAATCCGGGTTGGAGCGAAGCGGTTGGCGACGCGACAACCCGGTTCGGTCATTTCGACTGCGCTCAATGACCTCTCGCTTTTTATCTTGGACTTTATTTTGTGCTTTTTATACAAATTTTATTTTTAGTTAAAGCATACAAATAGGAAAAAAGCAAAGAGCCTAAAAGTGTTCCTAATTGAGATCGTTCATTTGAGTATCTGGTCATTTCGACTGCGCTCAATGACTTTTCGCTTTTTATCTTGGACTTTATTTTGTGCTTTTTATACAAATTTTATTTTTAGTTAAAGCATACAAATAGGAAAAAAGCAAAGAGCCTAAAAGTGTTCCTAATTGGGATCGTTCATTTGAGTATCTGGTCATTTCGACTGCGCTCAATGACTTTTCACTTTTTATCTTGGACTTTGTTTTGTGCTTTTTATACAAATTTTTGTGTATAGGTAAAGAGTACAAATAGAAAAAAAGCAAAAAGGCTAAAAGTGTTCCTAATTGGGATCGTTCATTTGAGTATCTGGTCATTTCGACTGCGCTCAATGACTTTTCACTTTTTATCTTGGACTTTGTTTTGTGCTTTTTATACAAATTTTTGTGTATAGGTAAAGAGTGCAAATAGAAAAAAAGCAAAAAGGCTAAAAGTGTTCCTAATTGAGATCGTTCATTTGAGTATCTGGTCATTTCGACTGCGCTCAATGACTTTTCGCTTTTTATCTTGGACTTTGTTTTGTGCTTTTTATACAAATTTTTGTGTATAGGTAAAGAGTACAAATAGAAAAAAAGCAAAAAGGCTAAAAGTGTTCCTAATTGAGATCGTTCATTTGAGTATCTGGTCATTGAGCGAAGCCGAAATGACAGATACTCAAATGAACAATACCCCCAAGCATACATCATTAATTCGATATTACACATTACATAAATCATATAACACATGATCTTTTTAGCTGGTTTTCCCGTTCTTATGCCCGATCCGGGGTTGTTGTTTTGGACGACAGTTATCTTTTCGCTTTTTTGGTTTTTGATGAGCCGTTTTGCTTTCAAGCCCATCACTGCTGCTTTAAAACAGCGCGAAGAAGATATTCATAATGCCCTTGACGAGGCTAAGAAAGCGCGTGAGGAAATGTCAAATTTGCAGGCTGAAAACGAGAAATTGTTGAATCAAGCCCGCGAAGAGCGTACTGCAATGCTTAGAGAAGCAAAAGACGCAAAAGACGAAATTATAGCAGAAGCAAAAGAACGCGCCAACGCTGAATACAAGCGTCGCGTGGAAAGTGCTATGCAAGATATCGAGAACCAAAAAATGGCAGCTATGGTGGACTTGAAAAACCAAGCAGGCCAAATGGCAATCGAAATCGCAGAAAAAATTATCCGCAAAGACCTCGCTGGTAATGCCGATCAGGTAGCCTATGCGAAAAGCCTTGCTGACGCTATTAAATTGAATTAATTATTGGGTTTTGGATAACAAAACCCAACACTCAAAATTGATATGTCTGTTACAAAAATAGCAACCCGATATGCCAAATCTTTGCTTGAACTAGCAAGTGAGCAAGGTAAATTGGAAAAGGTGCATGAGGACATGAAGATGTTGCAAGCAGCGGCACACAATGCCGACTTAAAACTCTTCTTGAAAAGCCCTGTTATCCCTGCGGACAAGAAAATTGCTGCTTTCAAAGCGATTTTTGGTCCTAAAATGGATGAACTAACCTTGGCATACATGAATTTGTTGGCCAATAAAGGTCGCGAAGGTTATCTGCAAGAAATTTCTAATGAATTCGTAAATCAATACAAATTTTTGAAGAAAATCACTTCCGTTAAAGTGACTACTGCAGCACCTATGACCGAAGACTTGTTCAATGACCTGCGCCTCAAATTAACCTCCAGCGGTGTTACAACAGCCAATCTCGAAATCGAAACGGCGATTGATCCTAGTTTGATTGGCGGTTTTGTACTCGAATTTGACAATAAACGCTACGATGCGAGTGTAAGCCATAAATTGGAAGAACTCAAAGCGCAGTTTAGTAAAAATTTATACGTTAAAGAATTCTAAAATAAATTATAAATATGGCAGACGTTAGACCGGAAGAAATCTCGGCAATACTGAAGCAGCAATTGTCCGGCTTCGGTGCAGATACCAATCTTGAAGAAGTAGGCACAGTACTGCAAGTGGGCGATGGTATCGCTCGTGTTTACGGCCTCAACCGCGCTCAATCGGGCGAATTGGTGGAGTTTGAAAACGGCGTTCGCGCCATCGTGTTGAACCTCGAAGAAGATAACGTGGGTGTCGTACTCATGGGCTCTCCCGATGGTATCCGCGAAGGCAGTATCGTAAAGCGTACCGGACAAATTGCCTCTATCGAAGTAGGTGAAGGCTTTGTTGGTCGTGTGGTAAACCCATTGGGTCAACCTATCGATGGTAAAGGTCCTATCACTGGCGCAAAATATGAAATGCCTATCGAGCGTAAAGCACCGGGTGTTATCTACCGCCAACCAGTAAACGAACCACTTCAAACTGGTATCAAATCAATCGACGCAATGATTCCGATCGGTCGTGGCCAACGCGAGTTGATCATCGGTGACCGCCAAACGGGCAAAACAGCGATTGCAATTGACACCATTATCAACCAGAAAGAGTTCTACGATCGTGGCGAACCTGTATTCTGTATCTATGTAGCATGTGGCCAAAAGGCTTCTACGGTGGCTACCGTAGCACGCACATTAGAAGAATATGGTGCAATGGCTTATACGGTTATCGTTGCGGCTTCTGCTGCCGATCCAGCACCGTTGCAGTTCTATGCGCCGTTCTCAGGAGCAGCCATCGGGGAGTTCTTCCGGGACACTGGCCGCCCAGCATTGATCATTTATGATGATTTGTCGAAGCAAGCCGTGGCTTACCGCGAGGTTTCCTTGTTGCTCCGTCGTCCTCCGGGTCGTGAGGCATATCCTGGTGACGTATTCTATCTCCACAGCC
>JAAFHO010000654.1 GCA_013297575.1 Chitinophagales bacterium | reverse complement strand
CTCAGAAATGGTACGGATAACATCATCGGTGAAGGATGCCCAACCGATTTTGCTATGGGAAGCAGGCATGTTTTTTTCCACGGTCAGTATCGCATTGAGGAGGAGGACACCTTGCGCAGCCCATTTGGTTAAATCTCCGTGTTTTGGAACTGGATACCCCAATGAAGTGTTGATTTCTTTGTAAATATTCTGTAAAGACGGCGGTACTCGCACGCCTTGCGGCACGGAAAAGGAAAGTCCCATGGCCTCACCAGGATTGTGGTAGGGGTCTTGACCTAAAATCACTACCTTGAGTTGATCGAAAGGCGTTTGATTAAAAGCGTTAAAAATCATTGGTCCGGGTGGATATATGATTTTTCCGGCTTCTTTTGCTGCCACCAAATACGCCTTAATGGCTTGAAAATAAGGTTGTTCAAATGCGCTACTTAGCGCAGTTTTCCAACCTTCTTCGATCTGAACATTGTTTATTTTTTCGCTCATGGTGCAAACATCCGATGTTTTTTGGAACGAAGTTTAATTTTGGTGCTAAAATAATTAAAAAAGGTCGTATCTTTGCGGAAATTTTGAAAACGGCCTCGTAGCTCAGTGGATAGAGCATCCGCCTTCTAAGCGGACGGTCACTGGTTCGATCCCAGTCGAGGTCACACTATTTGAGTTTTTTTAACGTTAATTTTCGTTCAACAATGGTATATTTGTGGAAAACAGGGATTTATACGCCTTGAACGCCGCTAATTTTAACCATAAGCCGTTATTGAGGAATAAATAAAATTCAGAACAAAAAATTATCGTACCTTTACGCGTTATGACTAAAAACATCCTTTGGATGCTCTGTTGCGCCGTCTTATTTATTGGCGGTAGCTGCAAAAGTGAATTTGAGAAAATTCGGGTAAGTGGAAATCCAGACCTACTCCTCAAAAGTGCCTTCAAATATTACGAAGCAAAAAAATACCAAAAAGCACAAACACTGTTTGAATTGGTATTGAGCAATGTAAAAGGCCGCACAGATGCCGAAAAAGCAAGCCTCCAGTACGCTTATACCCACTATTACCTCAAGCAATACCTGTTAGGTGCTTATTATTTCAAGAATTTTTCAAATACTTATGTCAATTCCCCTGAACGGGAAGAGGCTGCTTATTTGAGTGCTTATTGTAATTATTTATTGTCGCCTACGCCCAGACTGGATCAGGGTGCTACTTTAACGGCGATTGATGAGTTCCAAACCTTTGTCAATTTGTTTCCACAAAGCAAACGCATTGAGGAATGTAATGGACTGATTGACGAATTGCGCCGCAAATTGGAAGAAAAAGCCTTTAACGAAGGCCAATTGTACTATAACTTACGCCAGTACCAATCCGCTGTGATCTCTTTTGATAATTTGTTAAAAGATTATCCTGAATCACCAGATGTAGAACGCGTGCGCTACCTTATCTCAAAAGCATTGTATCGCTTGAGCGAAAATTCCATTGTTGATAAAAAACAAGAACGTTATACCGAAGCCGCTAAACGCAGCGAGGAGTTTTTGTTGAAATATCCCGATGGTAAATACAGTAAGGAAGTAAGAGAAATCAAAAAAGATTCCCAAAAAGCAGCCAAAGCAAGCAAAAAACAATCCAATTCAAAGACTTAACAAGGACAAACCTTTTATATAATGAGCGATATCAAAGCAAAAGTACAGGGCTTAGACCCAAATGTTCAACCACGCGACGTACTCGAACTCGTGGCCAAAACAGGCAATATTTACGAGAGCATTGCAATTATTTCAAAGCGTGCACGCCAAATCTCTAGCGATTTGAAATGGGAAATCCAGCGTAAATTGGAAGAATTTGCAGTCAGTTCCGACACGATTGAAGAAGTACAGGAAAATAAGGAGCAAATTGAAATTTCTAAGTTTTACGAGCGCCTTCCCAATACAGCCATCATTGCAACTCAGGAGTTTATGACCGATGATATGCAATGGAGATACTTGGACGCGCCTCCTCCTCCATAGTTGTATGCGGATCATTTTAGGTGTAAGTGGTTCTATTGCAGCGTATAAAGCAGCACTATTAACGCGTCTTTGGGTAAAACAAGGAGCGGATGTAAAGGTATTAATGACCAAATCCGCTACTGATTTTATTACCCCACTTACGCTTTCTACTTTATCAAAAAATCCGGTTTTTACCGATGTCCAATCCGAATCGGGTTGGAATAACCATGTAGAACTGGGCTTATGGGCAGATGCACTCGTGATTGCACCTGCCAGCGCGAATACCATTGGTCGGTTGGCCAATGGTATTTGTGATAATATGCTGTGTGCAGTGTATTTATCGGCCAGATGCCCTGTGTTTGTCGCGCCTGCTATGGATGTGGACATGTGGCACCATCCTGCGACACAAGCGAATATTGCGCGCTTAAAGTCTTTTGGTGTGGAAATTATTCCCGTTGGTAATGGTGAACTAGCAAGTGGTTTGAGCGGTGAAGGTCGCTTGGCCGAACCTGAAGATATTGTACAATTTGTACGCCAACGGCTGCTACAACGCGAAAGTACCACAAAACAAGGGAATTTATTGGGCAAAACGGCCATTGTAACCGCCGGGCCAACCTTTGAACCCCTTGATCCTGTTCGTTTTATAGGCAACCACTCTACGGGTAAAATGGGCATTGCCATTGCGGAACAACTCGCCCAACGCGGTGCTACTGTGCGTTTGGTATTGGGTCCAACTCAACTTTCCACTCATTTTCCAGGTATAGAAATTATTAAAGTAGGCTCGGCACAACAGATGTATGAGGCATGCTTGAAATACTACCCCGATACCGATATTACGGTATTGGCTGCAGCCGTGGCTGATTATCGGCCGAAACAGGTTGCCGATCAAAAGATTAAGAAAAAAGACGACGAACTGAGTATCGAATTGGCACGTACAATTGATATAGCGGCGGCATTGGGTGCTATTAAAAAACCGCATCAACTCAATATTGGATTTGCACTGGAAACCAATGACGAGGAAACACATGCCTTGGGCAAACTCGAGCGAAAAAACTTCGACTTTATTGTCCTTAATTCAATGCGTGATACTGGTGCTGGTTTTGGCTACGATACCAATAAAATTACGATTTTACACCGGAATGGCACGAAAATTGAGTATGATCTCAAAACTAAAATCGCAGTAGCCGTAGATATTGTTCAGGAAATTTCGGGTTTAATAGACAACCAAATCAAGACTGAGCGCGTCTAAGGAATGGTCTGCAAAGACGTTTGCTACACCTTTAACAAGATTTTTGGCTAATTTTACGATGAAATACCTTTTATTTTCCCTTTTTATAGTACTTGCTTCCGGGCAGTTAATGGCTCAAGGCGAACTCAATGCAACGGTTCGTATCAATACACCTCAATTGCAACGTACCGAACGCAAGGTATTTGACCAATTAGAGATCAGTCTTCGCGATTTTCTCAACAATACCAAATGGGGTACTGATGCATTCCTAACAGATGAGCGTGTTAAATGCACTTTTATCATGACGATCGAAAGC
>JAAFHO010000653.1:2629-3511 GCA_013297575.1 Chitinophagales bacterium | reverse complement strand
TCAAAATATGCTTGTGTCGGTTCGGTACCGCGCACTTCGAGGATACTGCGCTGTGCCATAATCTCCTCGCGGGTGCGCGAGACGGTGCGCGGCGTGATGCCATTGGCCTCATTATACGCAATTTGGATAGAGCGGCGGCGGTTGGTTTCGTCTATGGTATCCTGCATGCCATCGGTTATTTTATCGGCATAAAAGATCACTTTACCGTTGGAATTACGCGCGGCACGGCCAGCAGTTTGCGTGAGCGAGCGCGCATTGCGCAAAAAACCTTCTTTATCAGCATCCAAAATAGCCACCAGCGATACTTCGGGCATGTCCAATCCTTCGCGGAGCAAATTGACACCAATCAGTACATCGTATTCGCCAAGGCGCAAGTCGCGGATAATTTCTACCCGTTCCAGCGTTTCCACTTCCGAGTGGATATATCGGCATTTGATATTGAGGCGTGTTAGATAAGCCGCCAATTCTTCGGCCATACGTTTAGTGAGGGTTGTGACCAAAGTACGTTCATCGGCATCAATCCGCTTGAGGATTTCTTCCATTAAATCGTCAATTTGGTTCAACGACGGTCTTACCTCAATCGGCGGATCGAGCAGCCCCGTCGGGCGTACCAATTGTTCTACTACAAGTCCCTCCGTCTTTTCCAATTCGTAATTGGCCGGTGTAGCACTCACAAAAACCACTTGATTAACCAAGGATTCAAATTCCTCAAAACTCTGCGGGCGGTTGTCCATCGCAGAAGGCAGCCGGAAACCATAATTGACCAGCATTTGCTTGCGCGCACGGTCGCCCCCCCACATACCGCGCAATTGCGGAATGGTAACATGGCTTTCGTCAATAATCAGGAGATAATCATCCGGAAAATAATCCATCAGGCAAAAA
>JAAFHO010000653.1:0-2619 GCA_013297575.1 Chitinophagales bacterium | reverse complement strand
GGATAAAATATTTCTCTTGCGCAGCAGCCTCATCTTGTATTTCACGGATAATTTCGTTCATTTTATCCTTGGGCGCTACATATAATTGAGCGGGATAAATAGCGGCTTCATCCATGCTATTGACCCGTTTTCCAGAGTCTTTTTCGATCATTTCAATCGTCTCAATCACATCGCCCCAAAAAATTACGCGATAACCCCAATCGGCGTAAGGCAGGTTAATATCAATCGTATCGCCTTTTACCCGGAAGGTAGCGCGACCAAAATCGGTTTCTGTGCGGGAGTACAGACTGTCCGTCAAGGCGTACAAAAACTGGGTACGTGGAATTTTTTGCCCTTTAAAAATATGGATAATACCCGATTTGTAATCATCGGGATTGCCCATACCATAAATACAAGACACCGATGCCACAATAATAATATCGCGGCGGCCAGAGAGCAGTGTTGAAGTGGCTTTTAACCGAAGTTTATCCACTAAATCATTGATTTGCATATCTTTTTCGATATACGTATCTGACACTGCTATATAGGCTTCGGGTTGGTAGTAATCGTAATAACTGACGAAATACTCCACGGCATTATCGGGAAAAAAACTTTGAAACTCGCCATATAATTGGGCGGTCAAGGTTTTATTATGGGTCAATACCAACGTAGGTTTGTTGACTTGCGCAATGACATTGGCCATTGTAAAAGTTTTACCCGAACCAGTTACGCCCAACAGTACTTGAGCGCGGTCGCCCTGGTCGAGGCCCGATACCAATTGCTGGATCGCCGTTGGCTGGTCGCCAGTGGGGACATAATGTGACGTGAGTTGAAATTTCAAATTAGGTAAGGCTTTTGGTATAAACACTAAAAAATTTCATAGGTATCAAACCTTCAAAAAAGGCTTTACCTACAATAACACTGGCGCAACCAATTTCGCGTAAGGCTTCAAAATCAGCAGTTTTACTAATGCCTCCGCTGGCGGTGAGTTCAATTTCGGGAAAACGTAAGCGAACTTCCTTATATAAATCCATTGAAGGGCCGGTTAGTTCACCATCACGGGCAATATCGGTAACAGAAAACTGTGTCACACCAAGTGCATTTACTCGGCTGAGGAACTCAAATAAATCAAGCCCTGTTTGTTCTGTCCAGCCGTGTACCGCCAATTGCTTGCCACGAACATCTGCGCCTACCAAGAATTTTTCGGGTCCAAAACGCTCCACCCAAGCGCGAAACTCATCGGGCGCTTTTACCGCTACACTTCCAACAGAAAACAATGCAGCACCAGCATCCCAAACCTGACGGAGTGCCGCCATAGAACGCAATCCGCCGCCATAGTCGATGGTTAATCTGGTATGACCTGCTATTTTTGCCAGTAACGGAAGGTGAACTGGCCGACCATCGCGAGCGCCATCCAAGTCCACAATATGCAGGCGTTTGATGCCCGCGGCTTCCATTTCGCGCGCCAATTCAAGTGGATCGGCGGGGTATTCTGTTTTTTGTCCAAAATCTCCCTGGCGTAGTCGCACAAGGCGGCCATCCATGAGATCAAAAGCGGGTACAATTTGCATAAATTTATTTGAATAATGCGATTTGAATGAGATATGATTTTTTTAGGGAATTATATGCTGAGCGTCGTTAGGTTTTGTGCATAGATTTATGGAGATGTAACGTGATTTTATGCATAAAACCTACAGAGCCGAAGTAGAAAATCTAAATTTTAAACCCGAAACGGTGACAAAATAGATTCCAAATTCAAGGTTATCAAAAAAAATCAGGCAAATATACAGCTCAAACTGAAATGATAGAAGTTAAATTAAAGACAAAACGTACATTTGCGTTTTAAAGGAACGATATTATAATGGCAAAACAAAATAAAAACCTAAACCAACCCAAAAAACCTCAGACAGCCACTACCTACAACAAGGGTACTCAGGTTGACAACGGTAATTCAGCACCTTCGGGATGGTTGCAAATAGCAATTGCGCTATTGGTCACTTTGGTCTGTTATTGGCCTTCTGTAAACAACGAATTCGTCAACTGGGACGACGATCCCAATATTGTAGAGAACCCAAATGTGATGCACGCTGGCAAAAACGAGGCATTTAGCACCACCTTCTCCAATATATTTAGTTTGGAAAAAGGTAACGTAATCGGTAACTATAACCCATTGCCCATCCTAACTTTTGCAATGGAAAAACGGGCCACCGATGCCGATTTTAAGGACAAGGTCTCGTTTGCCAAATTTGTGCGCACCGTACATACCAATAATTTGATCCTGCACCTATTTGTGGTATTTTTTGCCATGCGCGTATTGATGCTATTGGGTATCGGCCCTTGGGGTGCTTTATTGGGCGGGTTGCTCATGGGCATTCACCCGATGCGGGTCGAATCGGTGGCGTGGGCTACGGAGCGTAAGGACGTTTTATTTGGTGCGTTCTTTTTTGCTTCTTTGGAGTGCTATATCCGTTATCGAAAAGCACTTACCTCAAGCCGTGCCAGTCTGTTTTTTATCCTGTCTATGGTCTTGGCGGTGTTTTCACTGTATTCCAAAGTACAGGCGGTTACCTTGGTGGTATCCATGTTTGTGGTTGATTACTGGATGCGTCGCGCATGGTCGATGCGTATTATTGTAGAAAA
>JAAFHO010000652.1 GCA_013297575.1 Chitinophagales bacterium | reverse complement strand
CATAGCCGAAATAGTTGTAAAAAAAGGAGACGATGTCACAGAAGGCAGTTTGATCCTAAAAATAGAAACGGCTGCCGCCGCCGCACCAGTTACAGCACCTGCTGCTCCGGCTGCATCTAGTGCGCCTGCCGCTCCTGCCGCTGCTGCTCCGGCTTCACCCGCTCCTAGCGCAGCCGCAGTATCGTACGAGTACAAATTACCCTCTTTGGGCGATGGCGTAACTGGAAAAGTGACTGAAATTTTAGTAAAAGTAGGGGATACGGTTGCAAAAGAACAAATTGTAATCATCGTAGGTACCGATAAAGTAGATGCGGAAATGCCCGTTGATGCTGCCGGTACGATTGAAGCCATTTTGGTTAATAAAGGCGATGATGTGACGGAGGGGAGTGCCATTTTGCGCCTCAGTGCTGCTGCGTCTGGATCCTCAACCGCTGCTGCCGCTGCCCCAACCCCAACCCCAACCCCAACCCCAACCCCTGCACCTGCCAGCAACGGAACATCTACTTCGCCGCTTCGAGTCTCCCCACTAGCCCGTAAGCGTGCTAAAGAACTCGGAATCGACTTAGCACAAGTAAAACCGAGCGAAGGCGCAGGCCGAATCAGTTATAAAGACGTTGTTGATTTTGTAAAGAAAAAAATGGACAATGCAGGCGGTGCTGCTGCAACAGGTGGTGGATTGCCGCATAAATCATTGCCTAATTTTGAGAAATTTGGTGCTACCGAGCGTCAAGCACTCAGCAGAATTGGTGTATTGACTGCGGATAATATGCACTACGCATTCAATACCATTCCACACGCTTGGATTTCCGAAAAAGCGGATATTACGCGTTTGGAAGAACTACGCCAGCAGTTCAAAGACCAAGTAAAAACAGCAGGTGGCGCATTGACCACTACCGCTATTTTAACTAAAGTTGTGTCTACTGTGTTGAAAAAAATGCCACAGTTCAATGCCAGTTACGACGCGGATACCAAAGAAGTTATTTATAAGAAATTTTATAATATCGGTATTGCCGTTGACACACCACGTGGCTTGTTGGTGCCTGTTATTCGCAACACCGACCAAAAGGGTTTAACTCAAATTTCAGTTGACCTTACAGAAATCAGTACCCGTACCCGCGATGGCAAAAACAAACCAGAAGATTTGGACGGTGGTACATTTACGATCTCTAATATCGGCGGAATAGGCGGTACAAATATGCTTTCGATTGTGAATTGGCCTCAGGTAGCTATCCTGAGTATCACAGCGGCCTCTATGGAAGCGGTTTGGAACGAAAGCACCAAGTCTTTTGAACCACGCCTGATGATGCCAATGACCATTGGTTGGGACCACAGGGTCATCAATGGCGCCGATGCTGCTCGTTTCTTGCGGAATATCAAGCAATTGTTGGAAGAACCGTTTGTGAGTTGGTTGTAGGTTTGACTTTAGGATCAATGTCGTGTCCAATCTTTGTATAATGTATTTGAAAAATGTTAAAAAACGCCAACACAGACAATCCGTGTTGGCGTTTTTTATAATGTCTAATTTGTACGGCTTATCTAATTTGGAATAGGGATTTCTCCCATTGCCATACTATTACA
Organism: Chitinophagales bacterium; assembly: GCA_013297575.1. GTDB lineage: Bacteria > Bacteroidota > Bacteroidia > Chitinophagales > Saprospiraceae > M3007. The sequence goes on along the minus strand of JAAFHO010000652.1, from coordinate 1,935 downwards.
CTTCATCAAAATTTCTTGCAATTCTGAGCCTTTTGAACGCAATGGGTCTATACCTTTTATAAGTTTTGTCCTAATGTAATATAGTTCATCGCGGTCATATTTTTTAGAGCCTTTCACTAAGTCCAGTTTCATTAAGGTTTGTTGTCGGTTTTCTTTAGGATTGAACCAACCGTTTAATTCTGAGCACTGATGACATACTCCGTTTTTGTTTACCAATGCACAACGATTGTCAAAAATATCCGTCATTGTTTTTCTACCATCTTGCAATAAATATTTTACAATACCTTCCGTCTTTTCAAGTATCAAACAAATTTATATCAATGAAAAATCATATACATCTTTCAACATTAAAGCAATTTGATTTTCAATAGGCAAATTTTTTGAAATGCAAGTAAAGCAAGTGTCAATATGTTCTTTCATATCATACTTTGCCTCTGTTGATGTTTCATGAATTTTTATGATTTGATTGCTCAATGTCGAATTTCCCAACACCAACTTCTTTGCTTGTTCACTTACATCTGGTGTCCAGCGTTTTTGTCGTTGCAAATAATTATAAGAGAGGTTGGTCGCTATTTGAAATACCCAAGTCTTTAAGGAAGATGCTCCTTTGAAAGAAGGCAGTTTTTCAAAGGCTTTAATGAATGTATCGTGGGTTAAATCATCTGCATCATTCCTGTTTGCAAGCAACCGATACAGGTATGATTTTAACTGACTTTGAAAGTCGGAAAATAATATTTGAAATGCGTTTATATCTCCACTCAACGCATTTTTCAATGTTTCTTGTTTGTCCATGAGTTTGCATATAATAGTTTAATGAATAAAAAATGTCGACTAATTTCGGCGTGATTTTTCAATTCCAATTTATCTATCAATATGATGATTTGATAACATCGCAAAGTTAGATTAACTATTGACCCAATCAATCGCATCTTGATAAGAAATGAAATTTAGTGTTTCAAATTTACCATCTTCGGCTGGAATATCTTTCATATATTGTGTGTGGGCTTATTTTTTTAATTGTTTATGGTTAATACTACTTTCCCAGTTGTTTGTCTTGCTTCAATTTGTCTGTGGGCTTCGGCAGCATCTTTTAAGTCAAAAGTTTTGGGCGTTTCAATTTTTAACTTGCCTTGTGCAATTAGTCCGATTACTGCTCCTAAAGTTTCTTGCCAAACTTGCATTTTTGTTGTGATGTAAAATGCCAAATTGAAACCTGATTGGCTAATATTTTCATCAACAAAATACTCAGGATGAATTGAACCTTGCACGCCACTTGCACATCCATAAACAATTAGATGTCCGCCTTGTGCCAATGATTTTAAAGTTTCATTGTAAATAGATCCACCTACCATTTCAAAAGCGATGTCAACGCCTCTCCCGTTATTGGCTTCTTTTACTTTTTTACTCCAGTTATCTTTAGAATAGTTTACAGTTTCATCTGCACCGTTTGCTTTTGCAACGTTCAATTTTTCATCTGAACTGCTTGCCGCAATAACTTTTGCTCCGTTCAATTTTGCTAACTGAACTAACAACGAACCTACGCCACCCGCTGATGCATTTATCAAAACAGTTTTGCCTGTAAGTTCTTTTGCAACTTGGGAAATCATCAATTGAGCAGTTGAACCTTGCACAAAAATGGCTGTGGCTGTTTTGGCATCAATATTTGGTGGAAGTGGAACACAATATTGGGCAATAGCAGCAACATATTCTGCGTAACCACCGCCAAAAGGAAGAATTGCCAAAACTCTTGTACCAATTTCATATGGTTCTGAAACACTTTCACCAACGGCAATAATGTGCCCAACGGCTTCCGAGCCTAAAACATAAGGTAAAGGTGTTGGTTGGAAATATTGATTTCGTCTGCGAAGTGTGTCGGAAAAGTTTACGCCGATCGCTTCTACTTTAATTACTACCTCACCATTTTTGGGTTGAGGA
>JAAFHO010000651.1 GCA_013297575.1 Chitinophagales bacterium | reverse complement strand
GTTCTTCCCCAATGCCATTCGTAATTTGTTTCCAAGTAACACCATAATCTGAGGTATAGAGCAAGTATGGCTTGTAATCGCCTGATTTATAAGAGGTTGCCGCCACATAACAGCCGCCATCGTTGAATGGATCAGGTTCGATACAGTTAATCATCGTCCAGCGGGGAAGGCTTGCAGGGGTTACGTTATTCCAAGTTTTGCCGCCATCGCGGGTTACGTTGACTACACCATCATCGCTACCAGTCCAAATCAAGTCGCGTACGCGTGGACTTTCAGCAGCAGCAAAAATGGTACAATAATATTCTACACCAGTATTGTCTTGTGTGATCGGGCCGCCTGATGATTTTTGACGGCTTTTATCATTGGTCGTTAAATCAGGAGAGATGACCGTCCAAGTTTGTCCTTCATCGGTAGTGACATGCAAATTATTGGAGCAAGCATATAGTTTTTTAGGGTTGTGTGGACTAAAAAACAAAGGAAAATTCCATTGGAAACGGTATTTTGCATCCTCTGCACCGTGTCCCATATTGTCTTCTGGCCATACATTAATAGCGCGTTGCGATTGATTAGCATGGTCGTATCTGTTCAAAAAACCATGATATTCGCCGCCATAAACAATATCTGGATTTAGTGGATCTACCGCAATATGGCCACTTTCGCCACCGGCAGTGGGTTCAAAATCACGATCGCCAATATTGCCTCCATTGGTGCGATGCGCTATCCTAACGCTGGAATTATCCTGCTGTGCGGCATAAATTCGGAACGGGAAGGCATTATCGGTGGTAACGCGATAAAACTGCGCCGTGGGTTGGTTGTGGTAAGTTGTCCAGGTTTCTCCGCCATCGTAGGTGATTTGCGCACCACCATCATCGGCAATAATCATGCGGCGTGGGTCTTCCGGAGCCACCCAAAGATCGTGGTGATCGCCATGTGGGGCATTTCTCCCAGAAAAAGTTTTCCCGCCATCTTTTGATTTGTGGTAGGATACGTTCATTACATAGACCACGTCTTCGTCCTTTGTATCGGTATAAATCCGCGAATAATACCAAGCACGTTGGCGCAAATTGCGGTCTTCGTTCGTTTTTTTCCAAGTTTTACCGCCATCATCCGAACGGAAAACGCCCCCTGTTTTGCTTTCTACAATGGCAAAAACACGATCAGGTCGTACTGCGCTGACTGCCACGCCGATGATACCAATGGTGTCCTTTGTCATGCCTTCATTTTTGGTCAATTCGATCCACGAATCGCCGCCATCGGTACTTTTCCACAAAGATGAGCCCTCACCACCAGAAGAAAGGCTGTGCGGATTGCGACGGATGCGCCAAGTAGAAGCATACAGAATACGCGGATTGGTTGGATCCATCGCTAAATCTACCGCGCCCGCAGCATTATTTACAAAAAGTACTTTTTCCCAGTTTTTGCCTCCATCTTTGGAGCGATACACACCACGGTCGTTTGAATCTTTGAACAAATCGCCCATTACAGCGGCATATACAATATCAGGATTGGTCGGGTGTACCTGCAACCGTGGAATATGTCGGCTGTTTTTCAAACCAATACTTTTCCAAGTTCGGCCTGCATCATCCGATTTCCACATACCTGTACCGTAACTCACATTGCCACGTACGGTAACCTCACCGCCGCCTACATAAATCACATTATGATCGGATGGTGCCACTTCAATCGCGCCAATGCTACCGCCAAAAAAGCCGTCCGTAATACATTCCCAACTACGGCCACCATCTTGGGTACGCCATACTCCCCCGCCTGTACCGCCAAAATAGAAGAGATTGGGTTGGCCAGCTACGCCTGTGACAGCAGCAGAGCGACCGCCACGAAAAGGACCTACATTGCGCCAGTTGACACCAGTTTCGGTAGGTGTTAAGGTAGTTTGCGCTTGAATTTGATTCCAAGACGGCATACATGCTGCCATCAAGATCAGTAAAAGGTATAAATGCTTCATATTATTCGTTGTAGATGAATTATTAGGGCAAACATACGCGGATTTATTTAGTATTTCAGGAAAATTCTAAGGGCCGAGAAAACAATAAGTTGTCATTTTTGGGTGAATAACTTTTTGCTCAGACAAGTATCTTTTTGTGCAAATAGTGGGGGCTATTTAAAGAAAAAGATGTGCCGTATGAGCAGAAAGGAATCGGCCAAAAGTGATAAGTTATTGTTTTCTCGGCCCTAATGGTTGATTTCCAGTACGGCTTCTCCACCAAACCCTTCCAAATGTACCACCAACAAGCCGTATTTATCCGCTTGCTGCTTCATTACAAACGTTTTTTCTAAAGTAATGGGATCGTATTGCGTAATGGTATATGTGCCTCCCAGCAGTTGAATGGCCATATTTAACGGCTTTTTAGCGCCTTCGGCAAATACGACGATTCGTTTTGTATTAGGTGTCATCAGCATTTCGGCTTTATGGTCCGTACTTATTTTTTTGATTAAATGACGGCTTGGCTTCATTTCCCAAACCTTGGCTGCTTCTAAAAAACGACGCATCAATGCAAATTGACGACGCAGTGCCACACTCCCACTACCCGGAGCATCCTGCTGATCGGTGCCATCGGGATGGGCCACGGTAAAGGAATAATCCAAATGGTCAAACATGGCGCCTCCTGCCATAAAAAAACGCCAGGCTTGCAGGCGATAAGGCGCATCCAAACTGCCATTGAACCCAGTTTCGTCGCAGCAAATAGGGCGATTAAGGTGCAAGTTATCATATACCGCATCGGGATGGGCATAATGGAAATTATAAACCGCAACCAAGGTATCGGGCGTATCGATACGCGACCTAAAATTACAGTGGTTGCGCGCAATAAGGTGTTGTTTGCTCAGCACTTGCTCTGCGTCATGGAGTACTTGAGCGATATACATTTGCCAAGCCATACGGTCGGGATTGGCGTAATCCGCCGATTTTTGCCAGCCCACCGCACTCGGAGGTGCGATAGAATCGTGTTGTTGAACGGGTATTCCAGGCACTCCTGCATCGGCCCAAGGCTCATTTTGAATTTCGTACAGCACATTATCAAAAGCATGAAGTTCGTGGGCCATACGCTGTACAAAGGCCGTTTGAAAGGCCAAAATTTGCTCATTTTTTAGCACAAACGCGGAATCTTTGCCTACATTTTCGGTAGCATTAATATTGGACTCCGCGCAAAGCGGGCTGCTTTTCCAACCTTCATCGGAGTACAGTGCCGTGAAAAGGGTAATTTCGACAATGATACCTTTTTGTTCCGCAGCCGCTACGAATGCTCGCAGGCGCGACCAATAATTTTCATCCCATTGCGTAAGATCAAATTTGTTACCGCCAAAAACATATCCCTGTTCGTTGCTACGAAGATAAGGCGTAAGCAAACGACCTTTTGCAGGGCCTAAAGTGTTTTTTAGGATCCCAAACGTACCCGGATCGTATGATTCCGCATATTGACCCGTAAAAATGCGGGTATAATTCAAACCTTCCGCCGCTATAGTATTGAGGTATTGTTGATAATCAAAATCAGGGTTCAATACCGCCCCA
>JAAFHO010000650.1 GCA_013297575.1 Chitinophagales bacterium | reverse complement strand
AATAAATCCCTTATAGGTCATATCATTGGCGTTGGTAAAATGCAACTGGAACACGTGGCCACCGGTCTCTATATCAAAACCAATAGATAGGCTATGATGAAGATCGGTAGAGACCACCTGATTGGGGAGAACATAGTAATATTCGGCGTTAATCGCCATACGTTTTGTGAGCTTTATACGACCAGCAACGCCCATACTAAATACATCATTTTTGTCGCTCGTGGTGGGTACAATATTGCGGTGCAATAAGGTTGGCATCAACTGAAGGGACAGGTTGTCACTAAATTTCCTACCCAATAATAACTGATGGGTATAGTACATACGAGAGGCGAAATAATTATTCCGGTCTTGATTGCTAAAAGCCTCCGTAACTAATTGTATGTCAGAAAGATAGCATAATGTAATTGGCATTTTCTTCTTTCCCGAACTTTGGCGAAGAAGTTTGTATTTCACAAATCCATCAATAATTTTCTGGCGACTATTTCGGCCAAAACCTACCATAAAGCGATTGGTAATACCATAATCGGCACCAATTCGGATCGTAGCATTATCTAGTCCAAATACATCATAAATCCCCCTTCGGATTGGCGCAAACCTATGGGATATTTTAACATCCATCACACCAGCTGGTGTATTTTCAATGGAGTGGCCGTTAATAACGCGATTTGCTTTGAAAGAGGCCGTAGCATAATCGGTTGTTGGCCCTGATTCCAACATATCAAGAAGATCATCTCCTTGTGCATTAATGCCTCCAATAATGCACCAAAGGCATATAATTAGTAGTGTTTTTTTCATAACTTGACAAAAAAATAGGGGCATAAGCATTGGATCGTTACTACCATATAATGCCTATGCCCCTCGGAAAAATAATTAAAGGATTAATTCGCTTTTAGTGCGCCTTCAATAGTGATTTTGACGTCTTTTGCAATTTTATCTGCTACAACAGAAGGAATCGCAATTTTATAATCAGCACAAGCAATCTTTAGATCGGATTTGAAACTGGTAACACCGTCTTTAACGGTAATTACTGCTGGCACTTCTACATCTTTAGTTACGCCGTGCATTTCTAATGTTCCTTTAATTTTGGCGTTATATGTACCATCGGTGCCAAATTTAACGTCACTTAGGTTTGTAATCTTACCTTTTAGGGTTGAATTAGGAAACTTAGTTGATTCGAGATAATTCTCATTAAAATGTTCCTGCATGGTAGATTGCTTAAAAATAAAGTTTTTGATCAGTACGCGTGCTGCAACATCGCCGGTAGCGGTATTAAGTGCTACTGTTCCGGAATTATTGGTGGCTTTGATGGGCTCTAATGGAGAACTCGCATCAAACTGCACTTTTGCATCTTTTGTACCGATTTTTTGAGCATCTATTTGTAAACTAAATGCAAGAAGTGCCATGGCGGCAAAAAATAACTTTTTCATAATTTTTGTATTTTTTAATTAAGGTAATATTTAATGTAATATAAATATGGGAATATTTCCCCATTATTTTTCTTCAGCGCAGTGCGATAGCATAACTGTGCCATCAAGATCTGCACCAGCGCATTCGCCTTTTATTTTGATGGTTTCGCCAGCATTAAATTGAGTCCTTGGATGTACCGTATTATTATCCAATTCGCAGTTGATAACAGCAGCATCAGCACCTGCTTCAAGGGTCACCTTTGCTACCCCTTCTACCATGCGCGATTCTTTCACTTTACCACTAATAATAATGATTTTACCGACATATTCAGCATTAGCAGCAGTTTCGTCTTTTTGAAAAGCGCCATAAAGTTGCTCAGATGTAATTCCCATATCTGATTTTCGGGTAGCCATGCTTTCAGGCGCTTTGTTCCACATGTAGTAGCCATAACCTCCACCTAGTCCTGCTAATGCTAATAATACTAAAAGTACTTTTTTCATAATTTATAGTTGATTAATTGTTTGGAGCACCGGCTTCCACCCATGCTTTAATAATATTTCGATTACATTCATCCATTAATTGTGCTGGCGGCATTGGGCTGGAAACATCATTAGTACGCCCTATCAATCCACCACCAGTAGCATACGTTTTTAAAAGGTTGTAATTATCAAATTGCGCATTGGAAATGCTAAAATTACCATTATCGTGACAGCTGTAACAATTATTTTCTAAAATTGGTACAATATCATTAGCATAACTAACAGCAGTTGTATCACATGTAGTTGTGCCGTATAGTTCTTGTTCATTGTCGTAATAACAAGAAGGAACGGTTAAAGAAATAATGATTGCTAAGATGGCGAAAAAGGATATTTTTTTGAGCATTATATTCATTGCTGATGTTAGACGTTTAAAACGAGCATTCGTCAATATTTATGTGTTAGAAACGTAGCTTTTATGATAATATTAATTTGGGTCTAATGTTTTATTATTCAATAGTTCAACTTTTGGGAAATATTCGTGTTAAGTAGCGAACCATATTAAATTCGTTGCAAAGTTAATGATTTTTGGGATCTCCCCTTCAATTAATGCTTCTGAAACGGTAAATTTCTTAACTGAACATGGAAAAAAAGGGTTGGAAAGATAAAGCGATGGCTTTAGGTGTAGCAGGTTTTTTGTTTTTTTTGATAAAAGGCATACTTTGGTTAGTCCTTGGAGCAAGTGTTATCAAGGCTTGTCAGTAATGCTTTGTATATTTGCCCCTTCTAAGGCTCCCAATGGGCTATTACTCACATGAATTTACCACCTAAAAACAGGTTATTGTTGCCTGTAATCTGGTTTCTTACAATTACCTGGCTTTCCACGAAGGGCGGTATTTCGCTCCCTGGATTTAAGTTGATTGCTACCGACAAACTAGCGCATGCTGCCGCCTATGCATTGCTCTCTTGGTTGCTTTTAAAGGCTTATAATAGCAAAAAGACTTCAGTTTACAGGAACGTTTGGCTCTTCGCTTTTGTTTATGGTGCATTCATGGAGTGCATTCAATTCACTTTTTTCCCAAATCGCTTTTTTGAATTTGATGATATGATCGCTAATGGTATTGGCGCGGGTATCGGCGTTTTGGTGTATCATTTTGTTGATTAACTATACAATTTATAATGACTGAACAAGAAATTTTACGACGCGAATCACTGACCAAATTACAGGAACTAGGCGTCAATCCTTATCCGGCAGAAATGTATGAGGTAACCGGACATGCTGCGGATATAGTGGCCAACTATCAAGAAGAAGTACTAGAGGATGGTACCAAAAATCGCTTGAATTACCAGTCGGTATCCTTGGCGGGTCGTGTAATGGCCTCAAGAGAAGCAGGTAAGGCTTTGTTTATGAACCTGCAAGACTCCACTGGTCGTATCCAATTGTATCTCCGCAAAGAAGAAATCAATGGTTCGGACGAAAATTCTCCCATGTTTGATACCGTAATCAAGAAATTGCTTGATTTAGGGGATTATATAGGTGTAAAAGGGTTTGCTTTTCGCACAAAAACGGGTGAAGTGAGTATTCATGTGCAGGAATTTAAATTCTTGGCAAAAACATTGCGCCCACTTCCAATCGTAAAACGCGA
>JAAFHO010000649.1 GCA_013297575.1 Chitinophagales bacterium | reverse complement strand
ACCACCAGCACCTTCGCCTTCCAAACGTGTAATTTCCACACCATCACCATACGCAGCATTCAATACTTGATCTACGATTGGGCGAGGGATCACCGTTTTGATTTCTACACGACCACCTTCCAAATAAGGAGTCTGTTGGCCTGTAAGGAAAATACCATTTTGCTTGAAATTTTCGTAATTATTGTGCGCATAAGCTATTACTGCATAGTAGTATTTCTTATGGTTGATCAACGTACGAACGTTACCTGTTGCAAACTGGTCATCCGTAATTTGGAAAGTATGACGAATACCTTTATCAGCACCTTCTACTCTTTCTACTGGGTAAAATACTTTTTTTATCGGATTATCAGGATCTGTTGGATCAGCTGTTTCAATCCAGTTGAATACTTTCTTCACACCGTTCTTTTTGTCCACCTGTACTACCAAACGAGCTTGGTCTGGGTCATCAAAATCGCGAACAGATACACTAGGATTAAGTACTTGATAGACTTTATATCCTTCAAACTTATAACTTGCGCTATCTTTGGATATGCCATTGGGTGCTAAGAAGTCTTTTTGAATATAGCCTTCTTCTTTGTTGTTACTCACACCACTATTAGATAAAACGGCGATCAACTGGCGATCCATTTCGATCCAATCTACGGTAGGAGCATCTGGTCCTTCCAAACGTTCAAAACAGTTGTCGAACAAACCTTGCGCTAATTTATCAGCACGCAATAATTGCTCTACATCGGGACATGGATAAGCAATATTAGGTACCCATGGTGCCCCAATAATCAACTCATTCTGAGCACCAGGTTTTAATAAGAATGGGCCCGAAGCTTGTAAAGTACGGCGATCGCCAAATGCTAAACTAGCCGTACACATTGACCATCCTGTGGGATCATTCGGATTGGATGGCAATGCATATTTAGTAAAGTTGGTACTACCATCGTTCAAGCCGTTACCTCCTACTGTAAATGGTGTACCATCCTTCCAAGTACCTGTCAGATAATTATAAAACTCTGCGGGTAAACTTGGATCTGTTGTTCGAGCATCAGGATTACCAACGCTTGGGTTATTGAAATAGACAAAAGAAGACATACCAATCTCAATCAATGTATCCTTAAAATCTCCCGGATTTTGCCAGTCTGGAATAGTTTTTGGTCTGCGTGGGCCACGGAAATAATCCACACCTAAGATTGGCACTTCGTTACAATAAGTAGGCGTTTGACCACAGTTACAGCCAGGTTGACCGTCTACAGCATCTTGGTTATAAGTGTACATAAGGCTATTGAGTGTATCACAACCAATGTAGTCATCAGAAAAACAACCCAAGTCGGCATCTACCCAAAATGCGAAATAAGTAGAGTCGATCAGTTCTGTTGCGCGGTTGATTAACTTATAGCGTTGGAAAGTCATGTCGTTCAACTCATCACTTGTTTGATAGCCAAAAGATTGGACCTGTACTTCCATTTGAATGGTTCTGCCACCCGTTTTTCCATGAGGGGAATTAGAGCCTTCATCGTTATAAATCCAGAAAATCATTTCTGCTGGATAACGAGTTTGGTCACAACCACGAATTTCGATAGATGGATAGTCGCCTTTAAGTGGATCATATAAGTTATCAAAATCAGCATCAAAAAAGCCAGCCAATCCATTTTGTGTATTAGGCAGTGCAAATTGATTGATTTCAATAAAATAAGGATTACCTTTTGCCGGCCAACCCTTTACACCCCGCGGGATAAGTGCTGGATCCTTGAGTCCCTGTGCCAAATTATTCAGGTGCTCCCGAATTTCGTCGCCAGTTACACGAAAATGCCTATCCCAACTTTTACATACATCCGGTGTGGTAGTTCCCAAAACTGGGTCTAGAGGACCAGGCCAAAAATCATTCCGGCCACCTGGGCGGTAATCCTGACAAGCCAATTTAAGGTTGCCTGCGGCATCAACGCCTCCAAGCCACACAGATGCGGCAAAGATAGAGGATACCTCTTTTTGTCCAGAAGTAGGATCTACTTTTGGTACAATATAACGGCCATCACTAAAGTCCCACCAGCAGTCTCCGCCACCCAACAACCGTGCGCGAACATTATTGATCTCCTGGTCAATAGATGATTCCGAGTTGGCACAAAAAGCACGCATAGTTGCTGCGGCTGGCTTTTGTACCGGTTTTTTACGACCCAAATCGGGCGTATGGGCCATAAGGCCAACTACAACAAAAGATAAAAATGTTGTAAGCCAAATATGTTTATGTGTCATATAAGTGTTTGTGTTTAGAATGCAAAAGATGCGCCAACGAAAATACGGCGTGGCAGCGTGAAATTGTTCGGGTTAAGCATTGCCCAAGAATAAGATGCCAAATATGCTTGACGGCTACGACCTTGGCTTTCCAAACCATTCACTTGCGAAAAGCCTTCATTCGATGCCAAATAACCATCTTCGGTTGGTGAGCCAGTATATTCATATACGTTGGCTACATTACGACGGTCAAACAAATTAGAAATACGCAAATAAATATTTGCGTTCAAAGGCGTTTTACCTTTTGGATTAAGGTTAACTGTTTTGTCCAAACGAAGATCTACGTTAGAACGCCATGGCAAACGGTTGCCATTGATTGTACCTTGATTACCAGATGCACCAAAGCGGTCTGGGCGCAAACGAGCAGTATATGGACGACCTGAAACCGTACTAAATTGAAGATTTAGACCTAGGTTAGCAAAAATTTGGTGACCATTGATTTCTGGACCATCATATGCTTTATCTTCTCCAAAGCGATAGTCAAAAATACCAGATATATTATGGCGTTCATCAAATTCCAATGGGTATAACGTACGCAATTGTTGGCGCAAGCCACGCTGTGTAGAAGAACTAGAGCCTGTACCATCAGCAAACTGTAATGTGTAAGCTACTTGAAATTGAATATTTTTAATACGACGTAAGTCATACTGTGTTGTAAAACCTTTTACCGTTCCAAAGTCAATATTATCCGATGTGCCATAACGTCCAATTACAGGAACAAAATTGAACTGGCGTTCTTGGATCATATCGCGCATTTCGCGGTAGTAAGCCGAGAATTTTAATGCAGAGAAACCATTCAATTTTTGTTGGAAACCTACTTCATAATCTACTACTTTCTCTGGTTTAAGGTTCGCATTATTACGAGTCGTACGACCAGGTACATAGAAATAGTAGTAATCCAAAGGTGTCACCTCCCAGTTGCTTGGCGGACGCTGTACCAATACATCGTAGTGCGCAAAGAAGTTGGCGTTTTCGTTGATAGGGAAGGAGAACGCCAAACGTGGCAACCAGTTTACTTGCGGCGTATAATCCGCAAATGCAGTATTTGGATCAAAATTTTCATCGCGAATATTCGTATTGGAATTATCCAAATAGATCGGCTTCACAGCACCACCACCAAAAATAAGATTGGCATCGTTTACTTGTTGACCTTCTTTAGTGTACCATTGGTTACCATCACGGAAGGCCCTAAGACCTACGTTTTTGTCGCCATCAATAGTATAAACACTAAAATTATCTCCAATATTACC
>JAAFHO010000064.1 GCA_013297575.1 Chitinophagales bacterium | reverse complement strand
ATAAAGCGAAGGATGCTGATAATATCGGTATGGTTTGAGGGCGTAACTGTCTAATACTGCACGGCTTGCCTGTCGGTATAGCCAGTCTAATGTCGTCAACTTAGGCGAATCCTGACCCTGATAAGGGTCAAACATGAGTAGCCCCAAATGCAATTTGGGGTTCGATGTTCAAGTGTATGTTTAATAACCCTGAAAGGGTTGAACGTTATGAAACGCGCACAATACGTTGATATTCAAACACTTCATGGTTATTAAAATATTGCCGCATTCCTAAACCTGAATTGCATTCGGGGTTATCCAAGTTTAACTACTCCGTGGTTGTTATATCGCTAAATTGACGACATTAGTATGGCCAGTAAGAAGATTATGTGGTTGAAAAAATAGCAATTTATATGCAATTGTTGGCACAATACTGGCGTTGTTGGTGGAAAATAGTCTGCGATGAAATTGTTGCTCCTTTATTGCTCCATTATGCTTTTTGCTTGTAACTCCAACCCAAACCAAGCAAAAGAAAATCAAGTACCCCTTCCTAAACCCGCACAAACCCGCCCGCAATTGCTCAGCGATTTATTACTGAAATGGAATGATTACCATGCTATTGGTAAGGTCGATAGCTTGCAATTTTTGTATGCTGAAAAAGTGTCTTTTTATGGTCAATTCGACTTGAATAAGGAAGTTTGTGTCCAAAAGACGAAAGCCATCTTAGTAGGAAGTCCCGATTTTCAGCAGCGTATTGATTCCATTGAATGGAGATTTGGGATAAAAGATTCAAGCAAGGTCTATTGCTTTTTTCTGAAAACGGTTTTTCAAAAAAACAAGCCTGTAATCTATCAAGCCTATCTCAATTTTGAATGGAATTCAACCCTTCAACAGTATCAAATCAGCAACGAGGGCGATGAAACGACGGACGAAAATCTTGAAAAGCAGGTGGTTGAGTCTGACCAGATTTACGAGAAAGGGGATTATAATGGTGACAGTATCCCTGAAAAAATGTGGCTTCGGCTCGAAAGCCCAACCCCGGAACTACATTCGTGGAGTACTATTCGTTTTTCGGACAAAAAAATTCCGGTACTTTTTGTGGAGAATTGTATTTGGGGTGTACCTCGGAATGAAGGTGATTTGGACGGCGATGGTGCAGATGAAATTTCTTTGATTCCTGGGTGGTACACAAGCCGTTTCACTACTTTTCGAGTTTTTACCTTGAAAAAAGGGCGTTGGCATCATTTAATACCTGGGATTTATTGTTCCAGATTCGACTTTGAAGAAGACTTGTTTTATTCCAAAACGCTTGAACCTGGAGACAGCACTTTCGTTTGGATTCGGGAGTTAGAGATGACAGCAGACGGAAATGAGCGATATGTCCGCAAAAAAAGAAAAATCCAACTTAAACCAGTTTGGTCTGGTAAAACCCAGTTATCCTGGACTAATTAATTTGAAAAAATAGCCCTCTAAACCCGCCAAACGGAATCAGCCCAAAGTGATAAATTATTATTTATTCATTCCTTAATCCTCACTATAAACAAATAAAAGCATCTACGCACAGCAAAATCCTCAATCTACTCATCATTATCGGCGCAGCCACCCTTGTTTTATCCATGGTATTGCGCAATACGCTATTATCCGAGGTCAAAAACTATACTATTTCCGTAAACTGATTGGGGTACGCCTTGTTTACGGTGGGTTGCTACCGCAAATTGCAAACCTTGAAATAGATATTAAAATGTAAAGCGTCGGCGCGACTTGAGTCCCGCCGACGCTTTTAATTGCCCAACAATCGCTCTATTATCCCTTATAATTCAAACGTAAGAAATAAAAACCACCGTTCATGCCCATTTGCACCGGCGCATATTTGAATACTTTAAAATAAGAGTTCAGGTAAGCCTGTTGATCCGGAAGTATGCCAAATATATTATTGCCACCCATTGTAATGGATAATTGCTTGGTGATTTGGTACGTCAAAGACGCATCCGTGACCATTTTACCGGAGAAGGTTTGCTCTACACCAAACGGGAAACCATTGCGGTACGATGTGCCAAAATACACATTGCTCAAGAATGCCACAAATTTACCCTGCGTATAGTTCAAGGTAAGGTTAAATTTCTGGCGTGGATTTACGCGTTCGATCAAACCGCGTTCTGCGGGAGAAAAGAAAACATCCTCCTGTCCGCGCAATTTAGCAGGGATATTCAAATCGCCATCCACGGAGGTTTGGTTAAAATTGGCCAATCCCGTGATATCCAATTTACTTTTATTAAAAGCAACACGGTACGCCGCCACAATATCAATCCCCTGGGTGGTTGTGTTGATCGCATTGGTGAAAAACCGACCACCATCGGCACCAAAAGGCAAAAATAACGACTGTACCGCCGAGTCCGGTGAACCATAAGGATCGTAACCAAACAAACCTGTGAGCACAATACGATCTTTTACTTTAATTTGGTAAGCATCCACCGAGATATTAAAATGGCTACTTGGCTTCAAAGTAAGGCCAGCACTCAAATTTTGAGAAGTCTCCTGTTTTAACTTAGGAATACCCAAAGAAATGGCTAATTCTGATTGATTCTGGAAAAAACCCGATTGCCCCAAACGGCCATCACTCAAAATAGTAGTGGATACATAACTAAAATACTGCTGGTGCAACGACGGCGCACGGAAACCCGTACTCACCGCACCACGAATACCCAACATCGGAACAGGATGGATCAATGTCGCTAATTTGTAATTGAAGGTATTGCCAAAATCCGAATAACTTTCAAAACGACCTGCGCCGCTCAGGGTCCAAAATTTGGTAATGTCCAATTCACTATCCGCATACAAAGACACATTGCTACGGTACTTATTTACAACATTATACGGAGAAAAACCAGGAAAAGACTGCGCACCACCCGCCAAACCAAGCGTATCAGTAACAGAATTATCGGGATTGGTGACCAATCCATAATTGCGCCAACTAGCCGTCTCACCTGCGTTGATCCTATAGTTTTCCAAGCGATATTCTCCTCCAAATGCAAGATTGAGACCGCTCAAGGCATTTTCAAAATAACGCGAAATATCGGCATTGATCGTGTTTTGCGTAAAAGTATGACCGCCTGCATCAAATGCAGTAGGGGTTTTATCTTGCAAAGAAGCATTCACCGTATTGTGTACTGAATATTGGAAATTATTACTACCAAATGTATTACTAAAATCGGCTTTCCACTGCCCCAAATCATAACGAATACCTGTAGCAAGCGATATGTCTGAAATATTAGAACCCGTACTCGGCTGGAAACCATGAGGGAATTTACTAAATACCATTTTAGCACCATCACTCGGCAAGCGGCGGAAACCAAAACCCTTGCCTTGGCGCGCATTATAACCCGCAAAAGCATAAAAATCGCCTTTACCATTACTAAATGGCAATAATAAGTTGGCAAAAGTGCTCAAATTATTGATTTTTGCATCGCCCACCTGAAAATTAAAATCATCGCGGTTGAGGCCATTGGCAACAAGTACGCTATCATCATAAGCCACCGCTGCTGTTGAATCTGCAAAAGGATAAGCAAAGTAATTGCCTTGTGCCGATTGGTCAAATATAATCAGGTCATGGTGTTGAGTGCGACTGGTAGAACCACGCACATAAGTGTCTGCGGAAATATTGAGTGAACCACCGTTTTTGCCCAAAGGCAAACCGTAATTGCCCGACAAACGCGTCAAAGCACCATCACCGCGCTGGGTAATACCACCAGTGGCGGTCAAACTAAGTCCATCGGCCTTGGTTTTTAAGATAAGATTTACAACGCCCGCAATCGCATCGGAGCCATATTGAGCAGATGCACCATCGCGCAATACCTCTACTCGCTCAATGGCGGAAGTAGGAATTGCATTCAGATCCGTACCCACCGAGCCATTGCCAAATGTACCTTGGTTATTCAACAACGAAGTGGTGTGGCGGCGTTTGCCATTGATCAATACCAATGTTTGGTCGGGCCCCATACCACGCAAGGAGGCGGGGTCAATGTGTTCCGTCCCATCGGAGGAGGATTGGCGGTTCGACTGGAATGACGGTGCCAAATAAGTCAGCATTTGGTTCAGATCGTTCTGTGGCAGCGTGCGTTGTATACTCGAAAGCGCAATCACATCCACCGGAACAGGCGTATTGAGCACCGTGCGAGATGGGTTGCGCGTACCCACCACCACCACCGCATCCAAAGTAGAAGAGGTGGGAATGAGTTGGACGACCATACCCTGTGCCGCAGCGACGGTTTGGGTTTCGTACCCCAAACTAGCAATGGTAATGGATTCGCCTGCAGTGGCCAAAATGGAAAAATTGCCACTCACGTCACTGATGGCTTTACCCCCTAATTGGGCGATAATAGTGGCTCCAATGACTACTTCTTGGTTGCTTTTGTCCAAAATTTGGCCTCTAAGGCTTGTTTTTTGAGCAAAAATAGCGACTTGGACGGCTAATAAGCATAAAATTAAGTATAAACGCTTCATAAATAAAAAGTACATAGTGTGATATTTGTTGGATAGAATTCTGGCGCAAAGTTGCGACACGCAGCGTGTTTCTCCGTCTCTTTCAACGGAATAATCTAGTTTTAGTTGGAAAGTAATTCAAAAATCGCCGCTATTCTCTTTTCGGTGGCCTCGGATTGCTATCCCTCCAAGCACTTTCGCACCGCCGCCGTCTTTATCAAACACTCCTCGTATTCCATTTCTGGCACCGAGTCATATACAATAGCACCGCCAGCAATACACGATAAATATTGGCTTTCGGTATGGTATTGCAGGCTGCGGATCACCACATTGAAATCAAAATCGCCATTTGGATCAAAGTAGCCGACTGCGCCGGAGAATAACCCTCTGCGTGTCCGCTCGTAACGTTCAATCAGTTCCATCGACATCACTTTGGGCGCACCCGTCATGCTCCCCATTGGAAAAGCATCGCGAATGGCTTTTAGGCCGTTATCGCCTTCGGGCAATTGGCCACTTACGGTAGAAATCATTTGGTGTACCGTTGGGAACGAATAAATACCGAACAGTTCCTCCACTTTAATGGTACCCGGCAGGCAATGGTGGGCTAGGTCGTTGCGCACCAAATCGACGATCATCACGTTTTCGGAGCGGTCTTTTTCGCTGCTAGATAGTTCGGCCTTGATTTGTGCGTCTTCTTCCAAATGAGCGCTCCGCCGCCGCGTACCTTTGATGGGTTGGGTGACGAGCCGCGTACCTTCTTTGCGCAAAAAACGTTCAGGACTGCTGCACATCAAGGTGCGTCCGTCGTGTTTCAGGTAGGTCGCAAAAGGAGCACGCGACAAGGTATTTAGGCGTAAAAATGTACCAACAGGCTCGATTACAACGTTTTCGGCATAAAATTCTTGGCAAAAATTCATTTCATAAATATCACCTTCCAAAATATGTTGCCGAATGGCTTGCACCGCATCGAGATAATCTTGTTTGGATAAACGGGGAAGTAATGTGATAGTGTGGTCGGGAATAAAAGGTGGCGTTATTGCAACAGCCATAATTTCGTCGAGGATAGATATAGGATTGGCGGCATATATTTCCACTTGTCCATTGCGTATGCCAATCACCATTTCTGGAACAAAAAAGAACATATCAGGCCAGCCAATTCCGTCAAAATGATTGGAATATAGGTTTTCGACCTCGTTTTTTAGGTCATATCCGAAATAACCAAATAGCCATTGTTTCGGATTTTTATGGTATAAATCTTCCAGTTGGTCAAAAGCATTTCCGGCATTGCACACAAGACCATGATCGCTATTAGAAACAGCCACTAATACATCCCACGAACTAAGTCCCAAGGATGGATAATCATTATTGTCCAAATAAACCGCACTTGCCCACTGGTTGGCCCAAGCGAGCAAATGCGATTTAAAATGAACGGGAATTGAGGTTATATAATTAGGCTGCAAGGTAAATCTGTGACAAATTTTGGCACAAAGATACGTTTAGGAATGAGATGATAATAAAGGTACAGATTTGGCGGCCTTATTTTGCCCCTCTTTTCGTTATTCATCGGTTGTTTAGCCCCACTAAACGCCCTCTTCATGCCTTAATAGTGACAAAATCGTCTCCCCAAATCTGTATCTTTATTATCATTTCATTCCTTACATTATGATTGGGGGGTTATTGGCTGCGTTTTCTGTGTATTTGCCCGACTGGCTTTCCGGCCTCTAAAAAACATATACAAGTTAAAAAAGAGCATGATACCAAGGTAAATAGAAAATCCGCCGATTTTTTGGCTAAGCACCTCTACCAATCCTTGTACATGCTCAATATTGTACCAAATACGAAGGTAAAACAAAGCAAAACCTATATTGAGCAAATAAAAACCTACTTCAAATAGATTATTAGTACTCACCGCAATGTCTTCTCTGCCGTGAAAAATATCCAACATAAAAACTTTGCCATTCTGAAAAAGTGTACGAGCAACATACCACGTAAGGGCTAATACGATGGGCAAATAAATAAAATAAGCGATAATAATATTGTTGTTGGTCATAATATAAAAATTAAGGGTTAATAGTTTTTTTCTTTCTTTAAAACTTGGCTAATGGTTTTGGAGCAAAAAACGACTTTTTGGGGCTGAAACGGGAGCGGCTAAGTTTTTACTCTCTTTCGTAGCAAATAAACGCCTACCATATTCATAAAATGCAGGCATCCCAATCCAAGCACGATCAATGCTATCTTTTGGCTAAGGCTTTCCACCAGTCCTTGAAAATTTTCTACCCGTTTCCAATATCGGATCATCAAGGTGATGTACCCTAAATTGGTTAGATAATAGCACACCAATAATATTTTATTGATACTATTTGCGATGGCTTCATCCTGTACTTCGGCATGGATAAAATAATAACCATTTGTATAGCAAATCCAACCAATCCGAACCGTTATCAAGTAAGTAATGATCCCGTAAATAGAATAAGCAATTAAGTTATAAGTTATCATGGGTGTTTTTTTTGATCGTCAAGCAATGATGTATAAAAGTTCAAATGGCGTTCTTATAACTATTAAACGAAAGAAAATAAAAAATGTTTTCTAACTTTCAGAAATTATTGAAAATATCCCCGCCCCCCAAAAAAACCTAAATTATCCAACCAACGTCCACTTAAACAAAGTCTCCAAATAAAAAAAAGATCCTCACAAGACCCTAAGCACAAAACCCAGCCCCAACGGGGCGACACATCCAGCATAGGGTGCCAACCCTATGAAAAAATAATAATAGACATATTCAATAAACAAGTACATTTGTTGCCCAATTATCCCAATTTCAGCATATTCAAACAAAAATAAAGCAATGGAAAAAATCAGCATAGTATTCCTCTTTCTCCTAAGTAGCCTCACCACGGCCACAAGTCAAAACTGCGACCCCAGTTTTTACTACTATGACTCCGCCACCCAATTCGGCAAAACCCAACTAGAAGCCTCACCGAATACAGGATTCTGGTTAAGCATAGCCACCCCCGAAATCCCAACATCCTCCTACAACGATATGGCCGTGATCCGAGTAGATGCCTTAGGTAATGAAATTTGGCGCAAGAAATTTGGCTTACCCAACGAAAGGGAGGTCAATGCTGATTTACTCGCTACACAAGATGGAAACATGCTTTTTATAAGCAATGGAAACGACAAAATCCAACTCACAAAATTGGATGACAATGGCAATATCATTTGGCAGAAAGAGTTTGGCGAAACCAACAAAATTTATGAATCGATCCAAATGTACGAAGATGCACAAGGGAATATTCTAATTGCGGGTAGTATTTTGGTAGGAAGCGTTCGAAGCGTATTAGTCCTAAAATTAGATAGTCAAGGTACACTCTTAAAAAAGAAAACCGATAACCCCTTTATTGCCCAATGGGTTTATTCAATATTAGATCCTAGTTATGGCTTTAGTCGCGGATTTGCCATCAAAAGTAGTAATGATGGAGGTTATTTATTGTCAGGAATAAGTATGTACACCGAGCAAGGATCCTCTCCCCCTGCTAATGCGCTAATATACAAACTAGATACCGATCTCAATATTATTTGGAATAAAGATTTTTTTGGATCCTATGGATGCTTCAACACATTAGTTGGTCAAGCCGTATTTCAAAATGCCGATAATACAATTGCACTTGCGATCAATGCTGCAGGGGCTTGCGTTAACGGAACCCAGTCGAGTGTGCTGTACAGGTTAGATCCATCGGGTACTAAACTTTCAGAAAAAGTATATGCCACAGGAGGAGTAATGGATGTATTGGCTACGGACAATGGTAAATTTATCAGTTGCTCAGGCGGCTCCAACTTTACTAAAATAGATGCAGCGGGTAATATTGAATGGCAAAACAGGTTTAAAAATGAGATGATTTTAAATAGTAAAAATTCAATCATTGAATTTACGGATGGCCATTTGGCATTTGTTGGAACAAAATACATCAATAATGGCTATAAAGCAGTAGTGGCTATTACAGATTCATTGGGTAATAATTGTAAAAACCGTTTAAGTGGATACGTTTATTATGACAAAAACGGCAATTGCAAACGCGATTCCAACGATATTGGGCTACCCAATAAATTATTACAATTGAATACAGGCCCAGCGTACACCCTCACCGACCCAAATGGGCAATATGCTTTTATTGCAGATACCACCTTACAAAATATACAGGCATATCCAACCTCATCAGTAAACCAACCCAGCGATTTCTGGCAAATTACCTGTCCTCCCTCAGGTATTCAAACCTTTGTCTCATCAGCACCCTACCAAAAACCAGATTCACTTCATTTTGCACTTTCTGCAGCCGATAATTGTCCCGTTTTCCAGATTAAAAGCGGTTGGGATATTTCTAGGGTTTGCAATAAAGGCGTGTATCAATTGGAAATCTGCAATGATGGAAGTTTAAAAGCCGAAAATGTAAACGCAAGCCTCTCGTTTCCACAAGAATTTAAGTTTGTGAGTGCCAATCGCCCCTATTCCATCGTTGGTAATAGTTATGTATTTGAAATAGGAGCGTTGGAAATCGGACAATGTCAAACACTTATCATCTCAGATTCAATTCGTTGTAGTGCGTCGTTGGGTGTCCTTGCCTGTATTGAGGCCGTAATAAATGGTACCCCCAATTGCAATAGCTTTCAATATACAAAGTCGGATCAACTGTGCAGGTTACTCACCAATTCTTATGATCCAAATGACATTACAGGTTGGGTGGATAATAAAACGCAGTGTTTCGAGGCAAATACAATCGGACAAAAAAAGGAGATAGAATATATGATCCAATTCCAAAATACAGGAAATGATGTTGCATACAGGGTAATGGTCATTGATACTTTACCAATTGGGGTATTCGATCTTACGACCTTACGCCCAGGATTGAGTAGCCATCCTTATCAATTAGATATACGAGGCGATCGCACCCTAGTTTGGATATTTGATGATATTAACCTCACCGATTCTACCACAAATCTTGAAAAAAGCAAAGGGTTTGTTACGTTCAGCATACACACAAAATCTCCCGTAACCAATGCAACCACTATTAAGAACAAGGCCGCTATCTATTTTGATACCAATCTCCCTATTATTACCAACGAGAGTGATATTCAAAAATGTGTGACCAATAACCAAAATGTGACTCCCAATTATTTAGATTTAGATCTAACAATTGTACCCAACCCAGCAAGCGATTACGCAGAAATACGATTCAATACACCATCGGTATATCCATTAAGCGTAAAACTATACGATCTATCCGGAAAATTAATAGATCAAGCAAATATCAAAAATGGCGTATCAAATTATCAAATAAGTACCCAATCGTTGTCCAATGGCGTGTATTTCGTCCATATTGGTTCAGAAAAGAAAGGGTATTTGGTACGTAAACTGGTGATTATGCACTAAAAACAAGTATGGGTTGCTGAAACCAGCAACCCATACCTCACAATTTATCATTTCTTACTTCAATATGACCAATTTTTCATAATCACTTTCTGCTACCAATTGCTGCCCCGAAATATCCGTCCCACGCACTTTAATGCGATAAACATACACCCCTTTGGCCAATTGATCGCCATATTCGTCGCGACCATCCCAATTAATATCAGTAATACGATAATTATCAGGCGTTGTATTGTGTTGAATTGTTTTGACCAATTTACCCGATATACTAAAGATAGAAATTTGTACATCCATCATTTGCCCCGCCAGGTTATGCTCAAATTGAAACGAGGTATTTGTTGTAAACGGATTTGGGTAATTCAATACATGGTCTAATGCAACCTTCCCGTCTTCCGAAACAATAAACTCCGTATAACCCTCACCCGAGTTATTTGCAATATCCCAACCCTTTACACGCAGCGTATGACGACCCGAAGCAAGGTTGCGCAACGGATAAATAGCCTTGCCCTCGCGTGGATTATCCAAGGCACTTTCATAAAACTGGTTCAAAACAACAGATGCTGTCACATTATCGTCCAATATAGCCGTCAAATCATGGCCGAGGCTAGTACCGCTTACGTTCATGCCATTATCATCAGAACATTTGATCAAAATCTTAGGGTCATTATCCGTAATACCACCAATAACAAAAGCATCCGTATTCAAAAACGCCTGTACTACTGGAGGTTTATCGTCCTTTACATCCTGCGAAGTACCGCCAATAATCAAATTGGCTCGGTCACCACCTGCGGCATCAATAGGCGTTCCATTTTCGGCATAATAACTAATTTTACCCAATCCAAAAGCATAATTAATATCTTTCGGAATGACGAAAGACACTCGGAATTTGCCATTTTTTACCGTTGCGCTACCGCGGAACAATACATTGCGTTGCAAATCATATTCGCGCAGAGGGCTACCATTTTCGGCCAAAGTGCGTAGTTTTTGAGGTTTATCAAAAATAGTAACAAAGGCACGTCCATTAAAACTAGTAATCACATTACCTGCAGTATCCGTTACTGAAGCACTAATGCTGCCACGCTGTAATGATTTTAAAGTATCTGGCACGCCTGTTACGATAGAGTGACCATTAATAGAATCGGTACTCACTCGGTATTCCGGCATAGCCAGTTTCTGTGCCGGATCACCAAAGAGTAGGAATCGACGGCCATTATCCTGAACAGAATTGGTTAATAGATTTTTAGCATCTTTTAATATATCGCCGATCGTGCGGTAACCATAAGATTCATGTTTAAAAATATATTGTTGAACACTATTCGTCAAGACGTCATTTGCACCAATATATACCGGACGAACGGTCGTAAATAAACCCATTCCACCACCATTGGGCTGTAATAAAGCCAATTCTCCACCAGTAACAAAAGAAAAATTATCAAAACCACCAAAAGAGCAAGTGGCTGTAATAAACAGGGTTTGCTTGTTTTTATTTTCCCAACCTTGTATATCTGCTATGTCAACTACTCGTTCTTGCCCCCATCCTTTAGGACCACCATGCCCGATATAATTGGTTGTTAAAGCACCTTTAAATACATTAGCATTGATGGCTGCTTTTGCATCGGGAATACGTTTTTCACTGGAGGATGCAACGCGCTGGTAAGCATCAAAGTAAATTTTATCTGAATTGAACCAATCTTCAGTAGCCAAAGAACGATCCGAAAGTACCTCCGCTTGGTCTATATGATTATATTCTTGGTCATCGGCTACATAAATCAAACGGTTGTGCCAATCGCCCAATGCATCAGGACTTATATCGTAAGCAATAATTTTATCAACTACAGCACGCGCATCTCCTTGGTTACCCGCTGGAATACGACCAATAGCAATTTCTAAAGAACCACGGATATAACCCGCATTGTTATCTGGGCCTTCACCGGGGCTGAGCAACCCAAAAAAGTCGTCAGAAGGGTGCGCATCAATGGGATCTAACGAATTGGAGGTTTCCCAAACAGCAATAAAATCATTGTTTACATCTGCTTTTAGGTTATTTTTAGGATCAAATGAGCCATCTCCAAACAACAATAAGTAACGGAAACCTTGTGGGTTATTCTCAAACATCAAGCGCGCAAAATCGCGAATAGCCACTGGGTCTTTTGCCCCTGAACTAAATTCATTATATACATCGCCAATATCGACAGTGGCCACTTTGAGGTTGCTAAAAGAACGACGGTGCTCGGCCAATCGTTCTGCATCGGCAGCAAAATCACCTGGGTGAAGAATAACCATATCTTCCGTCTCTAAGGCGTGCAAATTCTGATTGGCTATTTTGCCAATAGTAGCCTCGGGTAAAGGGAAATTAGCATCGTTATAAAATGCCATATACGTCCGAATTTTATTCTCGGTATTGACACCAAAACTAATCCCATCACCAAATGTCGTATAGGCTTGAGGACGCGGTTGGTTGAACTCCGTAATATCCCACAAATTAAAATTAGCGGTATTTACACTGCCCATTTGGAATTGGGTACTGGCATTAAGGCGGCTGCGCAAATCGCGGAATGACATCATTTTATCCGCCATCACTAAATTACGGCGTACATCTACTTCTATAAAATCCAGCCAACCTTGGCTCGGCTTGGAGGCATTGAGGTATTCTACTTTTAATGCTATTTCGTCATTATCTGGTACAAAATTGCCGCTTACAGTTGTAAGGGAGGCAATATTCGCGTTGCCATTGCCATTGGCTGTGCCAGACATACTCCCCGACAATACAGTACCTTCTGCCGTTAGGCGTACCGTAGTAGCCACGTCATCGCAACGCCCCGCAAATTGCATCCGTACATTACTGGTCTCTTGTATCAAATTAGCAAAATTCAGTTTGTACTCGCGTGTTCTGGTTTGCTCAAATAAATCGCCATACCAGTTTTTCCCCGATCCTTGGTGGATAGGGGACCAAGCCAATAAATTATAAGATTCCTCTTCAATACGGCCTACATCGTCAAATTGCTTTGACACTGCCGTTGCGGCAACTTCGGCAATAGGTGTAGCGCCATTGATTCTTTTGCCGTTGTCGTTGCCTATTTTGACAAAATACCAAGCATTACGGTCGTATAAATTGGTGGTGATGGTCAAATTAGGGTTGGTTTCGGGATTGGTAATAATGGTAGGGGTTGGCCCCACAGCATACAACAAAATATAATCACCCGCATTGAATTTACCATCTTCTTCACCACTTACGAATACAGCGTTTTCCAATAAATCCTCTGGACGAGCGTCGTTGTTTTTTTCGGGTAACATAAACCCTCCATTTCCTAAAATCTGTATTTTACGCGGATCAATATTGTCTAAATTACTAATCCCCAATTTCGTTTTCAAAAACTCATAAGTGAGTTTATAAACTGCGGTTTGGCTTACCCCAAATTTATAAATATCGCCATCACTCAGTTTAGAATTGATCACATTGCGCTCTTTGACCAGCACAGGAGCAGGCGTACTTAATGGTTTTGTGCGCATTTCGAGCGTAAATGCCGTCGCACGCTCGTACCCACCAGAGGCCGTACGGCGGAGTGGATGCAGGTTAACACGCCCAAAAAACTGCAGTCGTTCTTGTTCCATTTCAATTGTGGCAACCATTTCGGTGCCAATAATCGCGTTTTCTGGCGAAGGTTTTAGAGTAATAGGTTCCCAAGTCGCATTGATGATGCTAACTTCCAAGTCCGCTGCGCTATTAAGTGGGAAACGCTCATTGAATAAAGGTAATGTAGGGGCTAGGCTAGAATGGCTACAATTGTTAAATTCCCAAACTTCCAATAATTCACCACCCGGGGCGGAGAGTATTTCTGGTGTATTACCCCATTTTAAAGTACGAGTAATTTGAAAGGCTGCATTTTGTGCTTGTAAGCAAAGACTAATAGCGCAAAAAGCGAATAATAGATATTTTTTCATGGCGTGTGTGACTTGATTGTCGCGTAATAATACGTCACCCTATCGTAATTCGATATTGAGCAACGCAGGTTGAGTTTTAACGATCGTCAGGTAAATGAATACAAATTTTGAAAATCGGTTGCCTCAAAAAAGCGGATATGCTACTTTTGGTCATTTTCCCTTCATTTCTACCAACAGTCTTTCTATGTCTTCCATAAAACGCGTTACATCTGCTGCATCCGTACCATCGCAAAATGCGCGGACATGTCGGTTCTTGTCCACCAAAATTAACCTGCCCGAATGATCAAAACCACCTGGAGCATCGGGATTTACCTTGGCTACACTAAAATAACTATTGGCAATATTATAAATCGCATCATGATCACCCGTTACTAAATGCCAACGTTGGGCATCAATCCCAATTCTTTGCGCATATGATTTTAAGGCTGCCACAGTATCGTGCTTCGTATCAATGGAATGCGACAGTAAAAGCAAATTGGGTTCAGCAGCAAATTTATCATAAATCCGTTTGGCTTGTGCCTTTACCTTTGGACAGATCGTTGGACAATGGATAAAGAAAAAATCCGCAACGTATGCCTTTCCTTCAAAAGTAGCATTGTTGATTTTTTGGCTATCCTGATCCACAAATAAAAAATCGGGAACTTTGGGGAAAACAGTATCGCCATTGGCCGAAATATCGCGGTTGCCCAATATCGGCAACGGCCCTTTTTTTTCTGAAAAACAGGCACTCAATAAAATGGCGAGCAAACAAGTAAATGATAATATTTTAAGCATCTTTATGTATGTTAGTTGTGTCCTAAACATCGTTTGATTAGTTAGGTTGTCCATGTCCCCGACAATACCTATATTATACAT